>CABQAA010000028.1 GCA_902461995.1 uncultured Oscillospiraceae bacterium
GCGTGACCGGCCAGGCCGGCGCCATCCGCCACGGCATCGCCCGCGCCCTGCTGCAGTTCAACAGCGAGGAGCTGCGCCCGACCCTCAAGAAAGCCGGCTTCCTTACCCGCGATCCGCGTATGAAGGAGCGGAAAAAGTACGGCCTCAAGGCCGCCCGCCGCGCTCCCCAGTTCAGCAAACGGTGATTTCCGTCTTTGCACCGGGGATTTTATGGGATACAAAACCGGAGCCATGCATCTGCATGGCTCCGGTTTTTTGCGCCCCGGCGGCAGGCCCGGAGCGTGCCGAGGGTACGTTTCGGGCCTATCGTTCAATTCACCTTGGCAGCTCTTGTAAGCGGAGCCGCGGGAGGGAATATAATAATAATAGATCCAGCTGATCCCCGACGGAGGTCAAAACAAAAAACTCCGGGCCCCCGTTATGTGGGTCCCGGAGTTTTAACTATGGATTGGTCTGCAATCCATACTAAATCTCCACCGTGTAATCCCACTCACCTGCGGGATTGCGGAATATCGCGGTTTTCGCGCCGTACGCTTCGCCGATGTGTTCGGAGGTGAGGACCTCCTCCGGCAGGCCGTTTGCGAGCATCCGACCCTCCTTCATTAAGAACAGCCGGTCGCAGAATCGCGCCGCCTGACGCAGGTCATGCAGCACTGCTACCACCATCATGCCCTCCTGCACCAGTTCCCTGCAGAGCCGGAACACGTCATACGCGTAGCGGATGTCGAGACTGGCCGTCGGTTCGTCGAGAAGCAGGCAGGGGGTATCCTGGGCGAGCGCCCGGGCAAACATCACCCGTTGGCGTTCTCCGCCCGACAAGCGGCTGACTGGGCGATGGGCCAATTCGGAACATCCGGCCCGCTCCATCGCCCCGACCACCTGGGGATCGCGCGGGTCGGGAACGGCAAATGCCCCGATCCAGGGACTTCGCCCCATCGCGACCACCTGCGCCGCTGTAAAATCGAACGGCACCGCCGTGTTCTGATGCATATACGCGACTTTCTGCGCCAGCTTGCGGGGCGGATAGGACGCGATGGGGCTTTCGTCCACCTGCACCTTGCCCTTCACGTGCAGAAACCCCGCGAGGGCACGGAGCAGCGTGGTTTTTCCCGCACCGTTGGGGCCGACGATGCCGGTAAAGGTCCCGGCCTCCGCCTCAAAGTCCACCCCGCGCAGGATGGATACCGCCTCCCCGTCCCCGGAGGGCGCTGTATAGAAGATGTCCGCCGCCTGGATCATGCCGTCGCCCCCTTTCACAGTCCGCCCATCCGGTTTTTCTTAGAACAAAGCAGAAACAGAAAATAGGGCGCGCCGAGCAGGGCGGTGACGATGCCGACCGAGAATTCCCGGCCCTGCAGCCCGGCTACCCCCCTGACGAGAGCGTCACAAAGCACGAGAAACACCCCGCCCGCCAGCGCCGAGGCCAGGCACAGCCGCCGATGGGACGGCCCGGTGAGCATCCGCATCATATGGGGCACCATCAGACCGACAAAGCCGATCGGCCCCGTCACGCACACGATGGACGCCGTGCAGAGGGAGGCGAGAAGAATAAAGAGCAGGCGGCTGCGGCCCGCGTGCACCCCGAGGGCCCTGGCCTGTTCATCCCCGAGCAGGAGCAGATCCAGCCGGGAGGAGAGCAGCAGGGTCAGCACCACACAGACGAGCACCGGCACCGTCATCACCAGCACGTGTTCCCATCGGCGATTGGAGAGTCCGCCCATGCTCCAGAACATGTAGGCCGTCACCTGATATTCGTTCGACACCGACAGCAGCAGTGAGGTCGCCGCGCCGAACAGGGCGCTGACCGCCATGCCGCTCATCACCAAGGTCACGGTGTTCGTGCGGCCTCCGTGACGGCCGGCCGCGGCCGACACGGCCAAAATCAAGCCGACCGCCCCCAGGGCGCCCAGCAGGGACGCCCCCGGCAGCACCAACAGGGAAGAGGCTCCCGCCGTCATGGCCAGCAGGGCGCCGAATCCGCCGCCGGCCGACACCCCGAGCAAGCCGGGATCGGCCAGGGGATTGCGGAACACCCCCTGCATCACCGCCCCGGACAGGGCCAGCCCCGCCCCCGCCAGCAGACCGCACAGAACCCGAGGAAGCCGAATCGCCGTCACCACTGCATACACCGAGGGATCCACCGCCTCTTTGGAGAGCAGGCCACAGGCGGCGAGAATCGACCTTACCACATCGGAGGGGGGGATCGCGGTGCTCCCCACTCCGACCGACAGCACAACCGCGAGCAGGAGCGCGGTCCCGCCGATGAGCAGAATCCCGCCGACGCCCTTTTTCCGGCTCATGGCCGCGCCTCCTTTCGCCTTAAAATAAAACCGTTATTTGAACAGGTCCGGGTAGCAGGCTTTGGCAAGTTCTTCGGCCGCATACGCCATGTACTGCGAGGTCGATCCCCGGTATTTCTCGGTCAGGGCGATGATCCGCCCGTTCTGAACGGCCGGCACCGTCTTCATGGCGGCGTCCGCTAAAATCGAGGCCTTCATCGCCGCGCCGCCGTCCTCCGTCACCGAAAAGTCTGCGCCGTAGGTCACGCCGGGCACCACCAGAACCTCCGGCTTCCACTCGTTTACCACCGTCTCTTTGCTCACGTTCGAGTAAAGCGGGGCTGTGCAGACGTTGACCGTTCCGGCCGCCTGCGCAACCGCCTGGAAAGGGGATCCCTCTCCGTAGGCGCAAAGCATACCGTCCGCGGAATAAGAGGCCTCGTAATACAGGATCTTCACCCGTTCGTTGTCGGGGATATCCTTCACCTTGGCCTTCACGGCGTCCAGCTTCGCCTGCATGTCGGCAATCAGCTTGTCTCCTTTATCCGCCGCAAACAGCGCCTTGGACAGGGTCGTCAGCCGGTCCGCGATGTCCTCGTAGGTCACAGGGGAGGCGAGGGTCAACACCGTCACGCCTGCTCCCGACAGGGTTTTGGCCAGGCTGCCGTCCGCGTCGTTGAAGGTGTCGAGCACCACGAGATCGGGGGTCAGGCCGAGAATGGCCTCCGCCTCGCTCGTGACCCGTTTTTCCACCTTTCCTGCCGTATCGGCGAGCGCGGTGGTCACGGGCGAATCCATATAGGAGGAAAGTCCGGCCACCCGGCCGGTATCGACGAGATCCAAGGTCATTTCCGCCGCCCAAACGGGCAGCACTACGATTTTTTTGGGAGCCTCTTTGATGGTGACGTCGCTGCCTGAGGCGTTTTTCACCGTCACCGGGCCGGCGGCGGCCGAACTTGTCTGCGAGGCCGCGGAGGAGCCGGAGGAAGCCGGGCTGCCGCTGTTCGTACAGGCGGCCAAGGAGATCGCAAAGGCAGCGGCCAGCGCCGCCGCTCCGCTCCGCTTGAGGAAAGACTGCCAGAATTTCATGGGATTTCCACCTTTCGCGGGCCGTCCCCTGCGGGGTGCGGCCCCATTTGTTTCGTATCCCAGTTCCCCTAAAAAAACGGCTGCCCGCTCACAAAGGAGCAGACAGCCGTCCGGCCCGTCCCCGGATGCGGCCGGGAACGGAAAAACGCGAAAACGCCTGCTCTATCGTCCGTAGAGAGGGGATCGGCCGGGCAGGCAGGTCTTCTGGCTTCCGTCCAATTCCGGCTGGCCCGCCTTCCCGGTGAGGACACCAGTGGCGGACGAGGCTTTTGCGGACGGTTACAGCGGCGGGACCGCGCGGGACTTTCACCCGCTTCCCTATTCTCCCCCGCGGGTCGCCGGACCCGGACGGAGGCACCTGCTCGGTTATGCTCTGAAATACGCTTTTTATTGTACGCCCGCCGCCGCGTTCTGTCAATTCTCGCTTTTAGGAAAGTCTTGACTTCCCTTCTGCCATCCCTTACAATACATACATACTATATACAAAATTATCCGCCGTTCTTTTGCCCGGCGGTGGAGACAGAAAGGTGTGTTCATCATGTCCGACGAACTGCGTCCCGAGGCGGAAATCGCCGCAGGGGAAACTCTCACCGAGGAGGTCCCCGTCCTCACCCTGGATCCGTTTGCCTCTGTCCAGCCCACCCTGGAGGGGGATAAAGACGAGGCCATCGTTCCCGTTCAGCTCGATGAGTCCACCTTGACTCCCCAGGAGCGGAAGATGGTGGACGATTTTTCCAAAACCATCGACGTCACCGATTCCAACGTCATCCTGCAATACGGCGCCGCCGCCCAGCAGAAGGTCGCGAGCTTTTCGGAATCCGCCCTGCAGAATGTCCGCACCAAGGACATGGGCGAGGTGGGGGAGATGCTCACGAATCTCGTCGGCCAGCTGCGCACCATCACGGATGAAGACGAGGACAAGGGCTTTTTCTCGTTTTTCCGCAAAGCGGGCAACAAGGTCAGCGCCATGAAGGCAAAATACGACAAGGCCGAAACCAATGTGGAAAAAATCTGCACCGCGCTCGAGAATCATCAGGTCACCCTCATGAAGGATGTCGCCACCCTCGACGAGCTGTACAAGCTGAACCTGACCTATTTCAAGGAGCTGTCCATGTACATCCTCGCGGGCAAGAAGAAGCTGGAGCAGGTCCGCACCATCGATCTGCCCGCCCTTCAGGAAAAAGCCAAGGCCTCCGGCCTGCCCGAGGATGCCCAGGCGGCGAACGATCTCGACTCCCTGTGCACCCGCTTTGAAAAGAAGGTGCACGATCTGGAGCTGACCCGGATCATCTCGATCCAGATGGCCCCCCAGATCCGTCTGGTGCAGAACAACGACACCATGATGACGGAAAAAATCCAGACCACCCTCGTCAACACCATCCCGCTGTGGAAATCCCAGATGGTGTTGGCCCTCGGCCTGGCCCATTCGCAGCAGGCAATGGAGGCGCAGCGCGCCGTCACCGATATGACCAACGAACTGCTCAAGAAAAACGCCGCCGCTCTCAAAACCGCCACCATTGAGACCGCCAAGGAATCGGAACGCGGCATCGTGGATATGGAAACCCTCAAAACCACGAACGAATCCCTTATCTCCACCCTGGACGAGGTCATGCGCATTCAGGATGAGGGCCGGCAGAAGCGCCGCGAGGCCGAAGCCGAAATCGGCCGGATCGAGGGCGAACTCAAGCAGAAGCTGCTGCAGCTGCATAATTGAGAATCCGCAAGGCGGATTCTTACAAAAAGCCGAGAGGGCCGTTTATCGGCACCCTCTCGGCTTTTTTGCGGGCTTTTATACGGTTCTAACCAGGTTGGCCATCCTCCATGGTTGCGAAAGACCTTAAATCACAGCGAATTCTCATGCGTTCATCCCCGCAGGCCAAACCAAACGTGCCTGCTGAAACGACGTCTACCCACCGTTGAAAGCCGATGGGTGGGCGTTTTTCACATTGGGAGGATTTTCCTTGACTTTAGTGCGCACTAAACTCTATGATTAATGTGCGCAAATAAAGGAGGTGCATTGATGGCGCAGACCAAAAGAGGTCGTCCGCCAGTAGGAGAACCAAAAATCGGCCGGATTTTTGTCCGAGTGGACCAGCAAACCCGGGACAAGTTGAAGGCGTGCCAAAACGCCCTAAACCTGACAACCTCCGACATCGTCCGCAAGGGCATCGACTCGGTGTACGAGGACCTGAAAAAATGAAAGGAAACGGTGCCAAGCCTCACAAGCAGTCACCGTTTCCCACCACAGCAACCGTCTGAAAGACGGCTACGGTGTAAATAGTATATCATGCGCCATCGTCTCTTTCAAGGGTTGACTCAAAGAAAGGCAGCCATATGCATACCGCCGCAGAATAGACGGGGCCTTTTGCCGCCCGGAGTCGAATGGCTCCGGCAGACGGAATCGGCACGTGGACCAAACAAAGATCTTCCACCGTAGACGCTGTTCATCGTCTTTCTCCCGCGGTATACGGATGAACCGTCATGCAAATCAACAGCAGAAAGGACTCTGTGCTATGCAACACAATGCGGAGTGGGCAGCGTTTTTGGATACCCTGCTGGAAAAAGCCCGCGACACCCTGGCCGGATCCCCGGAAGGGATCTATCGGGCCGCACGCCGCCGAGAGATCGACGACTTTTTATCCCTCAACCTGACCGACGACCAGCGGGCCTTAGTCTTGGACATTCTGAGCGAATTGGAAGCAGGCGCCCACCGAGAGGCCGATGTTCTGTATCGGCAGGGGGTCCGGGACGGCGCGTGGCTGATGGGCGCTCTCGGCGGTCCCGCCTGATCCGGCCGCCTCGGACGTCGAAAACCGTCGCACGGTTTTGTACCGTTTCGTGTGTGCGTCTTGCAATTTTTGCCAAAACTGTGTATGATAAAAGTCAATCTTCTTATGGCCGCTGCCGGAACAGCGGCTTGTGAAAGGAACGATGCATGATGAACGCTGCCATACGTCAAAAATATGAACTCTGGCTGCAGAACGCGGCCGAAGACCCCGATCTGATCCAGGAACTCCAGGATATCCGCGAGGAAGACGCGCAGATCGAGGACCGCTTCTACCGGGAGCTGGAATTCGGCACGGGCGGCCTGCGGGGCGTCATCGGGGCCGGCGACAACCGGATGAACATCTACACCGTCCGCAAAGCGACCCAGGGCCTCGCGGATTATCTGAACGCCCGCTACGACTCCTCCGCGGTCTCGATCTCCTTCGATTCCCGGATCAAATCCGACCGGTTCGCCCGGGAGGCGGCGCGGGTCCTCGCGGGGAACGGCATCGCGGTCCATCTGTTCCCCGAACTGGAACCCACGCCGGTGCTCTCCTACGCCGTGCGCGAAAACCGGTGTCAGGCCGGCATCATGGTCACGGCCAGCCACAACCCTGCCAAATACAACGGCTATAAATGTTACGGCCCGGACGGCTGCCAGATGACTGACCACGACGCGAACGAGGTCACCGGATACATCCGCAAGGTGGACGCGTTCCGGGACGTCAAGGTCGCGGATTACGACGCCGCCGTCGCGGACGGAACCATTCGCCTCATCGGCGGGGACCTGCTCGCCTCCTACATGGCCTGCGTCCTTTCCCGCCAGGTCACGCCGGGTGTCTGCGAGCGGACCAAGCTGAGCGTGGTCTACACCCCCCTCAACGGCACCGGTAACAAGCCGGTCCGGGAGGTGCTGCGCCGCATCGGGGTACCGCTGGTCGCCGTCGTGCCCGAACAGGAAATGCCCGACGGGCATTTCCCGACCGCGCCCTTCCCGAACCCGGAAATCCGGCAGGCCTTCGAATGCGCACTGGAGCTGGCCAAAACCGTCCGCCCCGATCTGCTTCTCGCCACCGATCCCGACTGCGACCGGGTGGGCATTGCCGTGCGGGACGGGGACGACTACACCCTGATGACGGGCAACGAGGTCGGCTGCCTGCTGCTCGACTATATCCTCGCCCGCCGTTCGGCGGCCGGTACCCTGCCGAAGGATCCGGTCGTGGTCAAGACCATCGTCACCTCCGACCTGGCCGCCCGCATCGCGGAAAAATACGGCTGCCGGATGGTGGAAGTGCTCACCGGCTTCAAGTATATCGGCGAACAGATTGGCCTGCTGGAAAAGACCGGGGAAGAGGATCGGTATGTCTTCGGCTTCGAGGAAAGCTACGGATACCTGTCCGGCTCCTATGTCCGGGATAAGGACGCGGTGGTCTCCTCCATGCTCATCTGCGAAATGGCGGCCTATTATAAAGAAAAGGGCCAGTCTCTCCTCGACGTCCTCGCCGCTCTGTACAAGGAGCACGGCTGTTTCCGCCACTTCCAGGTCAGCGCCCAGTTCGAGGGCGCCGAGGGCATGGCCGCGATGGGCCGGCTGATGACCTCACTGCGGACCGACCGGCCGGCCGAAATCGCCGGACTGAAAGTGGTCAAATTCGCGGACTATGAGGAATCCGTCTCCCACGATCTCATCGCGGGGACGAAAACGGCCATCGATCTGCCGAAATCCAACGTCCTCTCCTTCGGACTGGAAGGCGGCGCAGGCCTGGTTGTCCGTCCCTCCGGAACCGAGCCGAAGGTGAAAGCGTATGTCACCGCCACCGGCGCCGACCCCGACGCGGCCGAGGCCATGGCCGAACACCTCAAGGATGCGGCCGCCGCCCTGCTCAAGGGCTAAATGTTCTATAAAAAGGCTCCCGCAGAAGCGGGAGCCTTTTTATACGCTGGATGCGGCGTTGATTGGCTCCTCGGCCTCCGGTATCGCCCGGATTTCTTTGCCCATATCTCCGTCGCTGGTGTTCCCTCTGTACCTGCGGGTCCTCTCTTTTCCGTTTTTTAGCCGATAGGTGATGGTGATCTCCCACCGGACACCCATGGAGAATGGCAACATGCCCTGCTCTTTCTGGGCCAAATATCCCAGTCTCCCAACGGCAGAAAGCCCCTCCTCGGAATGGACATCAATGAACAGCCCCTCCGATCTGTGCGGTACGCCGGACACGTTCCGGCAGGTAATCGCCGCCGATTCCATCTCTTCCGTTTTGGAAATCCGCGGATTCAGAATGGCCAAGCTGATAAAACAGCCCAGCAAAAGGGCCCCGATCATCATCACCCCGACGCTGGCATAAAAGCCCGTGCCGAGGTTCCACACCCGCGTTTGTTTCCGCTTCTTCATGCGCACCGCCTTTCTAACCGTTCACATACCACCCCTTCGGAAGCGTCTGCCGCCCGAACGGCTCCGGCCTCCGCATGCGGCCGGCTTCCGAGCGAATGGGGCCGCGGCCCGTTGGTTTCAGTATACAAAGCCCTCTGACAGGCGTCAAGCTTTGTCACAACATGGTATCCTTTTTATCCGCTGCATCGATGGATATACCGACAGACAGGAGAACCGTCGGAAACACCGCCGATGGCCCTTTTATCCCGTCAGTTTAACGGCCCCAGTTCTTGTTTGTCCAGGAGTTCATAGGTCTCGATATTCACGAGCACCAGATAAGCTCTGCCTTGATACCGGACAATACTTTGCTGAATAACGGGTTGCGGCGCATACGTCGGTGTGGTTGCGTATGTCGGCGCAACCGTCGTTGGGCCGGTATAGGGAGAGCCATCGGGGTTGGTCTGGGTCGGCGGTGCGGTCGTAGACGCCTGCGTTGTCGGGGTTGGCGCACCTGTCGTGACCGCGGCCAAGGCAGACGATTTCAGCGGACTCTGAGCGGCTTTGGCCGCCGCCACCCGCTGTTCCGCATCCGGAAGGCCGCGATAAGCTCCCCGGTTGAACGCAGAGAATCCCCCTACGCTTCCATCCGCCCGGACAAAAACATCCATCGTATCCGTCGTCGCAATCCCATCAATCTCATATGCATACAGAACGGTATAGTATCCCCCGCTTTCGGAATATTCGCAACCGACATACGAATAATCCGTAGCTTCAGTCATGTAGTCTGCGAGATATTCCTGTGCCTTCTGGCGTGCATGATCCGCTGTTACGGCCTGTTCCCTCGGGGTACCTTCTCCCAGTATCAGCTTGTCCTTGATTCCCGCCAATACATCGGTTCCTTTTAGATACAGATACGTCCGATCTTCCTCATCCACATACGTGTCATATTCCATGACTTCGGTGGGCCGCTCTCCGGTAAAGAAATATTCGGCCCCATTCTCCATTGTTTTTACCTCTTTGAATGTAAGGGCGACCTCCTCGTCGCCCCTGGCGATAACCGCCTGTTTTCCGTTTATGGTGGTTTTAAACACCCCGACGGTTTGCGAACTGGCCGTCTCATGCGGCTGCGCTCCGCAAGCCGTCATGAAAATAGCCAAGAATACTGCTGCGGCGCCTAAAGTCATTCTTTGTCTCATGCCTTACTCCCCCTTATCGTGTCAATATTTGGCTGGTATCGCCAATGATGTGATAGTCCCCCACCCCTTGTCCTTCGCCTGTAATCCCAAAGCGATTATGATCTTTGTAATACGATGCCTTATCCAGTCCCTCAAGTATGCTGCCGCCGCCTTTCACCGTGTCGGAGAACGTTTCCAGCCAGGGCCCAAAGGCCTTTGCATTCACCGCAGGAAGAAAGCCGATAGCAAAGCGGGCTCCTCGTCGATAGATCTCATCCACCACGTTCATGCCGTCATCATTATCTGCTCCGCTAAAACAACCACATGTTATATAAATGCGCATTTTTGACAGCGAGTTGTATTGGGTGTCCATGATATCCGTCGGCCAAAGCGATATACCAGACTCATACGACACAATGCTTTTTTGACTTTCATTTCCGCCATGGCCTGCGTGTACATACACATCACAGAAGGACATATCATTTAAAATGTTCGCCTCACTGCTGTCCACCCGCGTCCTGGCGGCCGAATAGCCCATGCTTGCAAAATCATCTATAAAAATGTTAGTTTGTACACACGGCCATCCACTAAACGCCTCATTATAAATTTCCGCCGTGCCTTTTGTCACCTTTTCCAATGTCCATAATGTATTTGAATTTCCGTAATATGTCGATTGCATATCCGCGTTTACCGTGCTTTGTCCGGTCGCCGTAGACTGGGCATACAGTCCGGTTGCCGATTTGATCGCGTATTTACCGCTGGAATGGCGCAAAAAAATAAATTTCTGATAACTTCCGCCTGTACCCGCATAAGCATCTAGGTTTTGCTGGTAATATCCAACACCCGCCCAGCCGAGCTGTTCAGCGATACCAGCCGGAAGGTCCCATCACTGTTAGGGGATAGTTCCCACCGTTGATTACTATTCCCGTTATAGCCAGCCGTACTGACGTTTGCGCCATTATAATCCCTAGCGTAATCAACATCTAAATACCCACCCGTGTTGGCATTTTTAATATAGTACGTTGTATTTTTTTCAATCCCGGGTGTAGGCGCCACTTCAAAATACCACAGTTGATTGAGCCTGTTTGAGACATAGGTAGATAACTTCAGTCCATACCCCTCTCCCTGCAAACACAAAACCCTCGTCGAACTCAACTGCGGCCGTATCGTGTACAAGTTACCGCAGCGATTCTCAAATATGAAGGATTGTGCCTGTGCATAGGCAGGGTTATAATGAAATAAGCCAATGCTGTTGTTCTCCATGTCCCAGGCATTATTCACATCGAAGCAGTAATACTGTCTGGACGCAGGCATAATGCGATAGCAGCCCTCATTCGCCCCAATCCGCGTAATGTAATACACGGTTTCGTTGGGTCTCCAATTTGTGTTTGTCGCGGTCATTCCATTGGCTTGCAGGTAATAGCCTTCCGCGTTTCGGATATAACAATACAGTCCATCCACCGGAGCCGTCTGGAAGAGTTCCCCTAAAGGAGGATCGGTACCTATATAGCTTATTTCCAGATACGGCATGTACTCTGTCCTAGAATGATCGCTGGTATAAAAGACATTATAATCGGGATTGTCCCGGCTTTCATTGGTATAGCGGATTTTAAAGCCATAGTTTCTATAGGTTCCGCTATACCATCCGGACACGGTATCCGTCACATACTGGTTTGTAAAAACCACCTGATTGTTGGACTGCCGTGGGGCATTGTCGACGATGCAGTTGTCATCCGGCTGCGTATGATACCTGACGTTCACATCGTCCCAGTCTTCATTAATCCGACACAGGGAAAACGGACGGCTGGTAGATGTTCCATCGGTGCACTGTAAATAGAAAGACGCACCGGTAATATTGCCGACAATCGTCGGAAGATTGACACATTTCCAGAGAGCGTGATGGTTTTTAAGGCCGCTGACGTTGGGTTCGGATTTAAATCCCACCCACATCTTTTCTTCGTTTATATGGTTCGATGCACTGACGTCATCCTCGTAAACATACGTATCCTTAAAATTGCTGCGCACGGTATTGGTCCGAACAGAAGTCCAGAGGGACAAGGGCATGATCCGATTTTCCGCCTCCATCCAGGTGCGATCCGGTTCATATGTCACGGTACAGTCGCTGCCGTTCTGTACGACCGTCACCTCCATATCCCTGGTCATATCCTCCACCGCGTCATTCAGAACATGGGGATACAGCACCTCCGACGCAATTTTTTGAATCGCCTCCAGTTCCGGCTTTTCTGCTGTCTGCGACACGGCGTTTTCAATGCGGATATCTTGAACCGCCGGTACCGTCTGCGGAACATCGGCCGTGCACATCCTGCGCGGTTGGACGGCCGCCTCCATCGACCAGGAAAGCTCATAGCCCTCGTCGTTCAATTGGACCATTTTGGTATCTTCCCGTTCAGAGGCAAAAGAAACCTGATAAGGGGAAAACGCCGTGTTCCGAATACGGTTTTCCTGAATCGAAAGAGAATTGTCGATATCCGCCCATTTACCGTCCGGCTGCCGCACATGAACCGGCTCTCCATAGGACACGGCTACAGTCGATCCATCCGCTCGAACGAA
>CABQAA010000029.1 GCA_902461995.1 uncultured Oscillospiraceae bacterium
CACGCTCATTTTTCCGTGGCGCATCAGTTCGATCGCTTTTTGTATTTTCTTGTTGCTGATATACCGCTGAATGGTAATGCCGGTGCTCTTTTTGAAAATGTTGGACAGATAGGAGTAGTTATAGCCGATTTTATCCGAGATCTCCTGCACGCTGAGGGCTTCAAAGATGTTGTCGTCGATGTACTTAATGGCCGAATAGACCGAGCGGCTGACCGTGTCCATGGACACGGTCGGGAAATACACCTGCAGCGGCGGAGCGGTGAAAGAGCGGCAGACCGAAATCAGGATCTGCATGAGGTAGCTCTCCACCATCAGCGGGAAAAAGACCGCTTTGTTGTAGAGTTCATCCAGATTCCGGAAGATGGGAACGAGGAGATCGCTGCGGTCCGAGGCTTTATAAACCGTCGTGTTTGCATAAAAATCCCGTAGCTGCTCCAGGCTTTCCCCCACGGCATCTTCGTTGAATACAAAGCCGATATAACCGTACCGGAGATCGGAATGATTCGCCGTTTTGATGGCGTGAGTACTGCCTGCAGGTGAAAAATGGATGTCGCCCTCAATGAGCAGTTCGGTTTCGTTGTTGGTCGTAAACAGTCCCTGCCCGCTGATGACATAACTGATTTCATGACACCATTGCTTGTGGGGAGGAACCTCGTATCCGCTGATACAGCTGAGCTCCCCAATCTGAAAGAGATTGACGGGCCCAAACTTCTGGGACTTGCCCTTGTAATCGTCTTGATACAGGGTGTCGAATTCAAATTGCTTTCCCGGTACGAGCAATGGTGTCACCTCTTCTATGGAAGCCGGATCCGGCGGCTCTCCGCCGGATCCGGTCTGGTTATTTACGAATGGGTATTTTTCTTCTTCATAAAGAAGTACGCTCCCACGCCGCCCCCGGCCAGAACCACGATCACGATCCCGGCGATGATGAAGGGCAGGGCCGAACCACCTTTTTCCTCGGATTGGCTGGATTCCGGCACCGTAGTGACACCCGCCGCCGCGGTTTCGGACGTTGTTGTCACCTCGGTATTGCCGGACGTCGTTTCACCGCTGGATTCAGGCGCCGTGGTGGAGGCATTCGGGTCGGTGACAGGAGGTTCGGTTTTGGGGTTGGTGCCGGTATTGCCCTGGGTCGGTGCATTGGTGCTTCCGGTTGTCGCAGGCGTCTCACCCTGCGCGTTGTAGTTGACGGAGATGGTATCCAACACGGTATTCCAGGGCACGCTGTCCTTTTTGGTAAAGGGCAGGATGGTAACTTTGATATACGTATACCCCGCGGGACAGGTTCCGTCGTTCGTCACGGAGGACATCTTCCAGTAAGCGGTTTCCTCGTTTATGTAGATCTCGTCGTCAAAGGTCTGATCGCTGACCTTCACCTTGGCCGCCGTCCAGGACTTGCCGTCCTTGGAGAGCGCCACGCCGATATCGGTGTTGGCGTCGCCCAATCCGTTGACATGCAGGCAGTCGATGGTAAAGCCGGTGATATCCCCGTCCAGTTTGTACACCACATATTCTTCGGTCGAGGGGCTCGCGCCGGTTTCCACCCATTTCTCATACAGGGTTTTATCCAGATCCTTATTAAGTTCAAAGCGCATTTTGTCTGACTTTTCATAGACCAAAGGATAGTTGTCCTCCAAGGTGTCGACAAAGGTTTTGCTTTCAGCCGCAGCCGGAAGCAGAAGCAGGGCGGCAGAGAGCAGCAGGAGAATCGCCATTGCCAAAGTCTTTTTCATGGATTGTTCCTCCTCTTATTGGTAGGATGGCCTCGTTGGATAAATCGGGCGTTTTACATAAAAAACGCTAGCATCAATATGGGGTTCCTGTGGTTTCAGTTTAACATTTACAAGGGGTTGTGCACAATGTACCAATTTTGTAGAGTACTTATCCCAATTTTGTTTTTTCTAAAAAGTCGGATAATAATTTGTAAAAATTAACAGCACTCTGTACATTTGTAGTCCAAGTGTACAGAGTGCTGTTTGTACGATCTGTTTAAAACAAGAAATGTTAAATTTCTTGTTCAACCCACCTCTGTACGCATCCTTCCGAAACTGCGGCTAAATATAGGCCATCTATCGGAAAATTTGCGGCACACTCGAGGAGCCCTTTGAGGGTTTGAATGGATTAGCTCTCTTTCACGGTCCGGCGGCGCTTCCACAGAAGCAGGGCGGCCGCCGAAGCTGTTCCCGCGAGCAGAACAGCCGGGATCGCCGCGGAGACACCGGTCTGCGGGTTGTCGGCGGGATCCGAACCGGGATCCGTCGAGGCGGACACATAGTCGACCATCACACGATCCACCATCAAGGTCCAGGCCACATCGTTGTAGAGATAGATCCGAACTTCCTCGACGTTGTCAGGCAGTGCCTCGGCGGGTGTGACCAGCGTCGTGGAGAAACTGCCGTTGATTTTCACCGGGGTGGCGCAGTCCACTTCAATGGGCGTCCATTGGTCGGAGCCCGCCAGCCGGACCTGCACCAGCAGATGAGAGGCTTTGTTGAAGAAAGCCGGTGCAATCTGCAGGTTGACGGCAAAGTCCCCGATGGTACTACCCTCCCGCATATAGGTGATATATCCGCGCTTCCCGTCGGTTTTGCCGATGACGGACAGATCGGTCTCGGGATGGGGACTAAACAGCTCCCAGTTATCCGACTTGCTGTGGATGTTGTCGAAAGACTCCATTTCATCGGTGAAGTTATAGGTCTTCTCCTCTTCATCTCCGCCATCCGGTTCGCTGCTCGGGTTATCCTCGACGGAGGATGCCGCCAGATCCAGGCTGACCCGGTCAAGGAACAGGGTCCAGAGCGCGTCGTTGACGAGCTGGATCTTGATCTCTGCTACGTCGGCGGGAAGAGTGTCGGCCAGGGAGACTTCCGCAGTACGGAACACCTTATCTTCATACCCGGGAATCACGGACGGCTCCGAAAGATTCAGCGTCATTTCGGTCCATTCATTGCTGCCGGCCTTGCGGACCAGCACCTTCATGTCCCGGTTGATGTCGATATACTCGGGCGCATACTGGATTTGGAACTTCGCACCGGTGATCGCCTTGCCCGCAAATTTGTAGGAGAGGCTGGTGTCGAAATCGAGGCCTTTGCGTCCGGCCACGCTGAGTCCCGATTCCGGATGGGAACCGCTCAGCTGCCAGTTGCCCGATTCACTGCTGACTTTGCTGAGATCTTCCATCTCATCCACGAATGCCGTATCGGATACGGGGTCGCCGATGCTCATGGAGACGCTGTCCAGCATGGCGGTCCAGGCGATGCCGTTCTGCAGGCTGAGCCGGATTTCCTCGGTGTTGACCGGCAGCCCTGTCTCGGGCACCAGCGTCTGGATCTCAAACTTGTCGTTGACCGGCGTCGTCTCCTTGAGGGACATGGCCACCGGCGTCCAAGCTTCGGATCCAGCCGTGCGGGCCTCCACCTTCAGATCGGTCAGCGGGAAGAAGCCGATGCCCGCCTGTACGCCGACCTGCAAATTGGTATAGACTTTGCCGTCCAGCTTGTAAGCGATCCAGCTGTCCTTGGTCGTGTCCTTGCGTCCGACGACGCTCAAACCGGTTTCGGAATGATTCGGGAAGGACTCCCAGCTGTCGCTCTTGGACGTTACCTTTTCAAGATTTGTCAGATCATCGACAAAATCAAAGAGGACCTCGTCGGCAAAGGTGCCGGGCGCCAGCGGGATATCGTCCGCTTTATCGGAATATTTGATTACCACGTCGTCGGCGCAGACGCTCCATTTGATTCCGCTATCAAACTCCTTGACGACGATCTTCAGGTAACTGTACTCTCCGCCGACATGGACCTTCGGGGAGACGGTGGAATCCAGCCAGGCCACCGCGACTCCAGGCGCATAATTCGGATCCGGGACCGGAGCCGTAGCCGACACGTTCAGCTCACGCCAGGTCACTCCGTCCTCGGACAGATAGGCTGTCACTTCTTTTTTCACATTGCCGAAATCCCCATACTGGAGGGCAGAAAAGTCAAAGGAGCGAATATATCCGTCCACTTTCCAAACCAGGTACTCGTCGTTGTTCTCGTTTTTGGACAGGAACTGCTTGTTGATATCGGTGTTTTTGTCCTTCTGCCAGTTGGCTGACCGGTCATGCAGCAGGGAAAAATCGCTGCAGGGGTCTTGGAAAGTTTTCCAGTTGACGCTGGGGTTGTCAGCGGAGGCTTCCTCGATGAGAGCCTTCGCATCGGTCAAAAACTGCAGAATCTCGAGCGCGGGCGCGTCAGCGTTGACAATCAGCGCTTCGGCATCGGTGATGAGACTGTTCGCCTTGTTCTCCTGTGCTTCGGTCAGATCCTCGTCCAGCAGCCGCTTGATCACCTGCAGCTTGTCATAAATTTCCTGATATTGCGGGTCTTTGTCGAAGAAGGTATAGGCGTCGGCCGCTTCGTCGGCCGACAGCGCATTGGTGTACACCCGGACCAGCGCAATTTCACCGACAAACGGATAGACGGCGTTGCCGGTCGTGTCCACATTCGCGCCGATGGTGAGGTAAGGCACCGCTTTGTTGTGCTTGACGGATCCGACGGCGGGCGTGGTGCCAGCCAGCGCCCCATTCAGATAGGCTTTCACATTGGTTCCGTCAATGGTCACGACCAGATGGTACCAGGTGTCGGCCTCCAGATCCGCCAGCTTGACAAATTTCCAGCCGCCGTCGATATAGGCGCCGGCCTGGAGCTCGCCGCTGCCGTTGAACTCGATGGTCATGCCACCGGACTGCGGATTGCCGAACAGGCACTGGCTCTTCGGCACTTCGCCCGGCGTCATGAAGGCAATCTCCATAGTCAGGGAATCTGTAATTTTATCCAGCATCCCCGCCGTGACGGCGTAGTTGATCCAGCCGTTCGCAGACAGGACATTGCGTTTCAGAACCTCCGACTCCACGATCTTGCTCTGATTGCCCGAACCATACAGCTCATAGCTCAGCCGATAGGGGGAATTGTCCTCAAAGCCCTTCATGAAGTCGACGTCCAGCAGATCCGCCCGGTTGACGGACGGGGAAGGTGTGGTCACCGGCAGGGTGGTGAAATCCACGGAAATGGGATCGCTCTCCAGTCCGAAGGATTCCACCGCCGTCACTTCGACGACGTAATCCATATTGGGCAGCAGCCCGCTGATGGTCGTGCTCTGCTCCGCGGCCATGTTGTCCATATCCAGCCAGAAGTCGGAGACGAAGTACTTGGTCGTCACGACAGACCCGGAGCCTTTTTCCTTGATATAAACCGTGTACCCCTGCACATAATCGTCATGAGACGCGGAGGGGAATGTGACCTTCAGCGAGTTGACGGTCAAATCGGATACCGTCACCTGCGCCTCATTCGCAAAGGTGGGAGCGCTCCGTTCTTCCTTGCGGGCGTCGGTGTATGCAAACGTACTCTTTTTCAGCGGGAGGCTCAGCTTCCACGGATTTTTCACCGATGCGACCGAGTCGCCGTCAATGCGGTAGCGGTCCACGACGATTTGCCTGTTGACCCCTTCCACCTTGACGAGCAGCCCACCCTGGGCGGAATAAGCGCTGCTCGGCGTATCCACTTCCGTGGTGACGTACTGCATGGAGGTCACGTCGATGGCGGTGAACTGATTTTGGTAGATATTCCGCTCGTTCTCGATCGGACGATGAGAATGCCCCGCAAAATACACCACCTGCGGATAATTCTTCATAACGTCATACAGCGCCTGCGTCGAAGTGGCGCCCCAGCTGCTGCCGTAGGTCGTATTCGGCAGGGGCTGGTGGCATGCGACAAAGATCGGACGGTAAGGATTATCCGCCACGGCCTCGTCCAGCTGCTCCCGCAGCCAGTCGGCGGTGGTCGCGGTGTATTTTCCGTCCACGGCCGAACCCTCACTGTTCAGGCCGATGACATGATAGTCGTTTACTATAATATGCTGGTTTACGGTGTCATAGCCGTAGGCCGTCTTATATTTGTTATAGACGTCCTCCACCGTTTCCCGGCCGAAAATCGCCTGTTCGAACTCGTGGTTGCCGGTCAGGACCAGCCGCACGGGCGCGGTTTCGGGATCGGGGAACACGGAATCCCAGATGGACAGGAACTTCTCATATTCCTCCACCAATCCGGTAGTGGCCACGTCGCCGGTGATCAGCACCATGTCCACGTTCTCGTTCTTATACTTGGTCAGCATGGTCACGAGATTGGTGTCCACGCCGGTCTCCATATCGGAATGGATATGGAGATCGCTGATGACGCCGAACTTCAGATCGTCGTACACTTCGTCGTCACCGCCCTGTTCGCTGCTGGGCACATAGTAGTTGGGATTTGCCGCCAGCAGGCCAACCGGAACACTGACCTTCACAGAGGAAACGGTCATCTGACAGCCCACCGTGCGCAGCGCAACGGCACCCCGTGCCAGCTTGGAACTCCAGCTGTCGCCCACGGAAACTGTCAGCGCCGGACTGGGTACGGTGCCCTTGAGGCCATCTCCCGTGGACCAGGGATCTCCGCCAAACTTTGTCTGCTCATAAGAACGGTAAAGATCCGTCTTCAGGGCGGTGCCGCCGGCGGTGAGGACCGCCGTCATATCATAAGCGGCCCGCTGATAATCGGTGGTTTCTTCAAAGTTCTGGGTGGCACCGATGGCGTTGGTGTATTCACCCGTTGTCTTGCCCGTGTTGGCCGGATATTTGATGCTGAAGGTTTCCATGTTCCCGGCAGCATGGCTGGCACGGCGGAACATATAGAAATAGCCGTCATCTAAGCCGCCCGCCTCCGCACGCTGTGCACGCAGAACAGCACCGCAGTAGCGCATGTTGTTAAGGACATAATTCTGGTTGAAGTCCATTTTCACGGCATAATCGCCGAACTGGTCCAAAAAGGAGGGAAGCAAAACGCTGGATGCTTTGTCCAGCACCCCGTTGCCCACGATCAGCTTGCCGTTCTTGACCTGAGGCGCCGCGACATATGTGGCGTGCTGGCTGGCCGCCGCATCGGTCACGTCCAGATTCTCCGAAACCGTCCATCCCTCCGGGAGGGCCCCGTCGGCGATATCCGCGAAATCTTCCTCATAGAGGACGAATTCGGTTTCATCCTTCAGCTTGGTCACCACATTTACATTCGCGGTGTGACCGTTTTTGTCATCCACCTCCAGGGTAAAAATCCCCTTAGAGGAGACCTTCAGGATGCCGTTGGCAATCGAGACGTTGTCATTGTCGGTGCAGGTCCATTCCACGTCTTTGCCATTGACGGCCTGGCCGTTGACGACGACCGATACATCCTGCAGCTCGATTTCCTGATCGACATTAATAAACAGATTTGCGTTATTCTCCGGAAGCTCGAAATACTCACCCGCCGCCAGCGCGGGAAGGATCAGCCGCGGGGCCACCGCCATACACAGCAGAGTTGCCGCGCTAAGCAGTGCCAATGCCTTTTTACGAAGAGCGCGCATATTTGTCACACCTTTCCAGGCCTTTTGGAGGCCCCTTTGCTGGGTTTCCACATGCGGACCGGCCAAAACGGAACGCTGCATGGCCTTTGTTCCATCGCCATCATTGTATCACAGGCTTCCGACTTTTTCGTGGTCTGGCTTTTATTCGTCAGTGGTTTCTATTCTAGTTTTTTTAATAGAATCACTACTTTTTTTCTTTTCCTCCATAAATAGTTCAACATAATACCCACCGCTTAATTGGAAATTGAAAGGATAATCGTCCATTTTTGCCCATCCACTTCTGAGAAGCTCCATCCGTCGGCCGGTCAAGGTGCGTTATAACGAAGCTTTACCGCTGTTATAACCTAAATCAGGTTATATCTGAGTGTCCTGTTCCCGGTTGTGGTATGCTTTCCTATAGGTGAATGCCAGCAGAAAGGAGCCGGTAGCGCATGTATGGACGGCTGCGTGATTTGCGCAAAGATCGGGGATGGACACAGGCCGATGTGGCGGCAAAACTGGATATGTCCCAGACGGGGTATTCCAAATATGAAACCGGCGAAAACGACATCCCCACGGCCATCTTAATCAAACTGGCCAAGCTGTACGGCACCACGGTGGACTACCTTTTGGAGCTTAAAAAGGATCCGTGAGCAGGTCATTCTCCCTTTGCGGCAAAGAGGGAAGAGCGGGCCTCCATTTCCAAGTTATAACCGGAGAGGGTGTATTGCCATGAAAAAACGGTTTCTGATCCTGCTGGCCGTCTTATTGTTGTCAATCTGCGCGGCGTGCAAGAAAACCGCAAAGCCGGGCCGGGAGTCGTCGGATGGCAGCTCGTCTTCCGATTCTTCAAACGCGGCGTCCGCGACCGGACAGGAAATTGGTTTCTCGCTCCTTGACCTCGGCTATGCGTATACGGTGTGGGATCCCTCTTTGTACGGAAGCGGCACGGTCTACAAAAACGCCGCGCAGACCGATTCCCGATACTGGTATATCGATCAGGGTGCCCTTCAGCCTATGGAGGTGCGGTCCTGCAGCGGCGTGTATACCTGGAACGGGACCGCCTATCCCTTCTCGTTTTCTTTCGCCCGTTCTGCGGATACGATTGTCAAAGTGGAGGACCTCCTCTCTGAATCGAAGCTGAAATACAATCTGCTGCCTCTGCCCGGACGGTCCGACAAGGCCGTATTTATCGTGCAGCAGGTGGAGGACTGGAACATCAGCGATCTGTGGATTCTCGATCTTGAAAGCGGTCTTTTGTCTGAATTGGTCGGCCGCCAGGATGCAGACGCTTTCTTTGCTCTCAAAGACGAAGGATCGCGATATGATTTCGCCGTATCGCCGCAGTTTTCCCCTGACGGCCGGTTTCTGTTGTTCCGATCCAACCGAAACAGCTATCCCCGGCAGGACCAGGATGTATTTGTCCGCTGTCTGGAAACTGGAGACGAATGGAAATTCGAGATGCCGGACGACCTGTCCGAACAATTTCACAGTGTCAACCTGTCCATTCAGTGGCTGGACCGCCAAATCCTGATATTTGATTATCTGTTTCAGGGTTCTGCCGGCGGCCTGCTGTACGACACGGTCACCCGGCAGTTTACAAATCCGCTGCCTTTGACCCGGCAGCCGGACAATCCGGCCGGCTTTGTTTCCGGGGGAGTTTTCTACCAATATGATGCGAATACATCCTATTATAAAAACGCCCTGACAGGTGAAAAATCCGTTGTCTATCTGCCGGACGGCCGCTACGAGGACCGGCCCCTTGCCTCCGACGGAAACTATGTCGCCTTCTGCCGGGCGGACCGGCTGGATGTCTACGACCTCGCCACCGGCGGAACCCGCCGCTTCTCCCCTGCGGATCTCCAGTGCGAAACGTTTGAAGAGGGGTTCTTTTATGATGAAAACACCCTGATTCTGAAAGCGGACAAACGGGGAGAGACCTCGAACTCCAGCGGAGAGTCCCGGTATCTCGTCGTGTCTCTGCACGGAATGTAACGCTTTTTTCGAAAATGCCGGCCGCCCGTCACCGGTTGGTGACAGGCGGCCGTCTCTATATTTTTGTATCATTCCGCCGGACGCAGTCCGGCTTTTTTGAGATTTTCCAGATGCTCCTCATACGAAACCGCATAATAGTAGTTCGCCGCGGCGTCGTTGCAGAAATACAGATACGGCACATCCGCCGGAGACAGTGCAGCCTGAATGGCGCCGATTCCGGGGGAACATATCGGCCCGGCGGGCAGCCCGGCGATGCGGTAGGTATCGTAATACGCTTCATAGCTTCCGGCGCTTTCGGTCAGAAACGGGTCCACCTGCTTCTCCAGATAATCCGTGGTCCCGTCCATCTGCAGCCGCATGCCGGTTTTCAGGCGGTTGTAAATGATGGCGGCGATTTTGGGCATTTCGCTCGCTTTGGATCCCTCCCGCTGGATCACCGAGGCGATGATGAGAATTTCGTCCATCGAGCGGCCCAGGCTCTTGGCCTTCTGGCGCATAGCGTTGGTGATCCGGTTCTCCGTATTTTGCAGCATGCGGTTGAGCACCCGGTCGGGCCGCTCCCCGATATAAAACTCGTAGGTGTCGGGGAAGAGGTATCCCTCCAACCGGAAACAGCGGGTATGGGTCTGCGGCATGGCCGCGGCCAGCGGATAACCACTGAGGTCCAGCGCGCGGGCGGCCCCCATCAGCTTGCTGAAGGTCGTCACACCGCATTCCTCGAGCTTCGAAAAAATCTTGGTCAGGGAGTCGCCCTCTTTGAAGGTGACCCGGACGGTTTCGGCCTGCGGCGGATCGGTGGGGACGGTGGTCGGCGGCGTCTTTGTCGTAGACGGCGGACTGCTGGAAGAGGGGCCGCGGGTGGGGCCCTCGGTGCCGTCGCCGGTCGGCGGTACGTCCGGTTCCGTGGGATCTGTTCGGATAAACGAACCGATCGAGGAGCCCGGCGCGGACCCTTCGGACGCATCGGGATCCGGTACCTTCCGGCATCCCACACTCATCAGCAGAAGCCCGGCCGTCAAAGCCGCGCATACTCGTTTCATCGGCGAATCCTCTTTCTGTGTTTATATTCTAGTAGTATACGGCAATACAAGCCTTTTTTCAACAGGAATCAAAAAAAGTCCCCCTCGTTTTCTGTTTCTGGACTGCAAAACTGTCGACGTATAGCGGCAGCGTACTGTATGGCAGAAGAAAAATATGATCCTCTCCCATAAATTCATTGACAAGGCATCTTGTCTATCCTACACTATTTATATATGATTTTTGATAATGATTTCTCTGATACAATAGGATTTCATCTTTGCAGTGCGCTCCCGGAGCGGGATGTTCAGATGGAAAGGATGCGATTTTTTGAAGTTTTTTAGCCGGTGCCGGATCCTGTCGTATGTCATGACCGGGATCAGCGTCGTGATGGGGCTACTGATTGTGTTTGAGCTGATGTCCCTCCAAGACTTGAGTCTGGTGGACAGCCACACCAACCGCGATCTGTTTTTTCTGGGGGTGCGCATCCTCCTATTTGTGTTTTCGGTCTTTTCGGTGATCCTGCTCAAATTGCTGATCCGGGACGCCCAGGAGGATTTGGAGGCTGTCATGCGGTATCGGTCCGGCGGGGGCATCACCGGGGACGAGGACCGGCCGAAATCCTGAGCGCACAAACATGATTACGTAAAAAACGAGTGGCCGCCGTTTGGCGGTCACTCGTTTTTTGTCGGGATTCCGGCCGTTATTTGGCCCGCCGTCCCATCCCGTATGTCCCGAAAAAGAGCGCGGCGGAAACCAGCACGATGGTCGGCCCGGCCGCCACGGCGTTGAGATAGGAAAGGCAGAGCCCGAGCAGACCCGAAAAAAGGGAAAACACCAGGGTGAGCAGCAGATAACTCCGCATGCTCCGGGCCACATTGCGGGCTGCCGCGGCAGGAAGGATGAGCATGGCGTTGATGAGCAGCAGCCCCACCCACTGAATCGACAGCATCACCACCACCGCGATGATCACCACGAACAGGTTGTCGAGCAGCCCCACCGGCAGTCCTTTGCTGCGGGCAAGAGGAGCGCTGATGCTCACGGCGTGGAACTGGTTGAAGCAGAGCAGCCAAAGCCCCGCCACCACCGCGAGGGTGATCCCGAGAACCAGCAGCTGCTCCTCCGAGATGGAAAGGATGTCCCCGATCAGCAGGGTCTGGTATTTGGAAAATCCGCCGCCGCGGGATAAAATCACCAGGCCGAGCGCCACCCCGCAGGAGGAAAAGACGCCGATGACAGTATCGGTTGAGGAGAGCCGGGAATGCCGGATGCGGTTCATCAGCAAGGCAAATACGATGGCGAACAGCACCATCACCGGTCCCGGCCGGGCCAGGCCGAACAGCACACCGATTCCCACGCCGGTCAGGGCAGAATGTCCCAGAGCGTCCGAGAAAAAGGCCATGCCATTGTTGACCACCAGGGTGCCGAGCAGGGAGAACAGCGGCATGATGAGGAGCACCGCCAACAGGGCGCGGCGCATGAAATCGTAGTCGAACAGGGTAAAGAGCGCTTCAAGCATGGTCTCCCTCCTCTCCCGAAAAGGCCGCGGCAAAGGCCGCCGTTTCGAAAACCTCCTCCGGTTTCCCGCAGGCGAGCACCGTCTTGTCCAGCAGCACCACCCGATCGGCGGATTTTCGCACGAAGTCCAGATCATGGGAGACGAGCAGGATCACCATGTCGGCGGTCGCCTTGAGATCGTCCAGCAGAACGTAAAAATCCCGCAGTCCGGCCCGGTCCACCCCTGAAACCGGCTCGTCGAGGATGAGCAGATCGGGCATGGGCAGCGTGGCCACAGCGAGCAGCACCCGCTGTAGCTCCC
>CABQAA010000030.1 GCA_902461995.1 uncultured Oscillospiraceae bacterium
CGTTTGCCCGGGATTACCGGCAGCAGCTCATCGACGCGTATCAGGTGGAGGTCTCGTATGACAACCGTCCCAAGCTCTTCCTCCAGATGGCCGGGGCCTTCACCGTCTGGGATAAATTCATGGGGGTACCGTACGACGCGACGGTCTCGATGACCACCTACCGGCAGGCGCTGGATATTCTGGACGATCTGCAGGGTATCCCGCTGGTGGCCAATTATCAGTACGGTTTTAACGGGGGCCGGATGAACACGGTCGGGAACAAGGCCGATCTGGTGGCGGCCAACGGCCCGGAGGAGGACCTTCAGGAGCTGCTGGCGCGTTCCTCGCCCGGGAACGAGGTGTTCATGGAGGCCAACCTGATGCGGGTATACCGCAAAGGCACCGTGTTCAACGACAAACGCTTTTATCTCACCGGTTTTGGGGGCGCGTCGGATTGGCGGAGTGCGTTTAACGATATGTGGAGTCCGGACGGTACGTTTTACACCCCCTATCGCTATTCCCTGTACTATCTGATCCATCCCCGCTATCTCTCCACCGTCGTGGACGGATTTTTAAAGAGTGCGGACGCCTATCCCAACCTCGCCCTGACGGACTTCGGAAGCCAGCTTTACGGCAACTACCGGGACGGCGACGTGGTGGATCCTATGACGGCCAATCGGAGCGTCGTGCTCCCCAATCTGGAAAAGCTGGCCGCCCATAAAACATTGGCGCTGGATAATCCCAACGCCGACAGGCTGGCCTATGCGGCCTATGCCCTGAACATTTCGCGGGAGTCCAGCGACTACGGCGTATCCTACACCTCGGTCCCCTTCCGCCAGCTGGTGATGAACGGCATCACCGAGTACACCACACTGGATGTCAGCAGTGGCTGGTCGCCTCCAGAGACGTTTCTTCTCCAGGCGCTGGAGCTGGGTTCCATTCCGCTGTTCTCCGTTTTTGCCGAGAAGCCGGATGTCCTGATGGAGGCGCGCATCTCCACCTATTACGCGTCCAGCTACGACACGGTGAGCCGGTCCCTGAGGGAGCTCTATGAGACCTACCGCGAGGCGTTTGCCAAAATCGGGACCAAGGAGATCGTCGGCCATGAGACCTTTGCCCCAGGCGTACATATGACGACCTACCGCGGCGGCGCGCGGGTCCTGGTCAACTACAATGCCTATGGCGTGACGGTGGACTCCCGGGAACTGGAGCCATACGGCTATGCGATCCTTCCTTAAATTTGCTTTGGGCGGGGAACGGGGGATTCCCGTTCCGAACCGACCGGCCCCCAAGGGTGCGAAAGGGTGAGTCATGAGAATGGGGTACAGAAAAAAACCTGCAAAGGCACTGCGTGCGGGACGGTCCCGTCTGAACTTTCAGTCCATGCGGAAGGTCCATGCGTTCGTCTTTTTATTGCCGTGGATGATCGGCTTTCTCCTGTTTTTCGCCTTGCCGGTCTTCCATACGGTGGAATATTCCTTTTCCAACGTGGCGGTGGCCAGTCAGGGCGGTATGGACCTGAGCTTCAACGGCTTTGATAACTACATTGCCCTGTTCCGGACCGAGCTTAGCTCGCAGGGGCAGCAGTTTCTGCGGGTCTTCGTGGAAGAAAACGCCCGCATTCTGGTCAGTGCGCCGATCATGCTGGTCTTTTCCCTCTTTGCGGCGATCCTGCTCAATGCCGAATTCAAAGGGCGCAGTGTGGTGCGGGTGATCTTCTTTCTCCCGATCGTCACCGGTCTCGATATCGTGCAGAAACTCCTCGCCGTCACCAGCGGCACCAGCATGGCGGATTTCTCCATCGATTCCTTTTTTTCAAGTGGATTCCTGATGGACGCGCTGCGGGAAAGCTCCTTCCTGCCCGAGGCGGTGACGGAGTATGTGAGCACTGCTGTCTCCAGCGTCTTCCAGGTGGCGTC
Source organism: uncultured Oscillospiraceae bacterium (assembly GCA_902461995.1). GTDB lineage: Bacteria > Bacillota > Clostridia > Oscillospirales > Acutalibacteraceae > UMGS1623. Next base: position 1,899 of record CABQAA010000030.1, read on the forward strand.
CGGCTGCGGCGTGCAGATTCTGATTTTCCTGGCCGGCCTGCAGTCCATCAACCGCAGCCTGTACGAGGTGGCGCAGATCGAGGGGGCCACCTCATACGAGACCTTTTGGAAGGTGACTTTTCCCATGCTGAGCAACGTCACCACCTTTGTGGTGGTGTATAGCTTCGTGGATCTGTTCCTGGCATCCAGCATTGCGGGCGAGATTTACAATTACGCCTTCATGCGGGCGAATATCGGCATGGGCGCTGCCCTGTCCGCCCTCTTTATGGTGAATGTGCTGCTCGATCTGCTGTTGATGCTGGGCATCTTGAAATTGCTGTCCGGAAGAGGGAGGAGACGCGCGTAATGGGCAATCGGACTGTATCCAAGCTGCGCCGGAACATGCTGCTGAAGGGCGGGCTCGACCGGACCTACGGCAAGCGCGTGGCGCAGAAAGTGGTGTTCCGGATTTTCCTGTACACTCTGATTTTCGGCCTGTCGTTCACCATGCTGTATCCCCTCATCAAGGTTCTGCCGGCCGTGTTCGGCGATTTCGCCACGCTGGACGACCCCAATGTGGTCTGGATTCCGTCGAAGCTCTCGGTGCTGAGCTTTACCGCCGCCATCCGCATCGGCTTCGGCAACGGGGTGACGGTGCTGCTGTCGCTGCTGTACAGCGCGGTTGTGGCGGGGATTCAGATCTTTTCCAGTGCGCTGGCCGGCTATTCGCTGGGGCGCGTCCGATTCCCCATGCGGAATCTGATCATGGTGCTGGTGGTGGTGACCATCGTCGTGCCGCCCCAGACCCTGCTGATCCCTCAATACCTGCGTTTCCAAAAATTCGACATCTTCGGGATATTCACCCTGCTCACCGGGGAGCCGCTCAATCTCCTCAACCAGCCTTATACCCTCTATCTGCTGGCCGCGACCGGCTTCGGCATCAAGCAGGGGATTTTCATCTTCATTTTCCGCCAGTTTTTCAAGGGCCTGCCCATTGAGCTGGAGGAGGCCGCGTTCATCGATGGCTGTGGTTTTTACAAAACCTTTTTCCGTATCTCCTTTCCAAACGCCATGCCGGCGCTGGTCACGGCGCTCTCCCTTGCGTTTGTCTGGAATTACGGAGATACCTATTACACCGGCTACTTTCATCCCGGCGGTCCTTACATCGCCAGCCAGCTCTCTCGGGTGTTTTTCAGCGCCGATATTCCGCGGATGCTGGAAAACATCAGCCGCTGGTACGGGATTCCCTATACCACCGTGTTTACCTTTGACGCCATCAAATATGCCGCCGGGCTGTTGTATATCCTGCCGATTCTGCTGTTTTTCTTCATCGCACAGCGCCGCCTGGTGGAAAACTTCGAACAGAGCGGCATTGTCGGTTAGAATCCACATACATGAGGAGGTAACGAGATGACGTGTCTCAACAGACAGGTGGAGCCGGGAAAGGCCGTCCTGCGCGCCGATCCGGGCGTCCGCTATCAGACGATCCGGACCTTCGGGGCCTCGGGGGCCTGGTGGTCCACCGGAATCGGGGACTGGGAGAACATGGACGAGATCCTGGCCTATCTCTATACCGGCCGGGGAATCGCGCTGAACAATTACCGCCATAACGTCGGCGGCGGCCGGGAGGGCGGCCCCCTGGCCGACGACAAATCAGGGCCGGATTCTTGGCGCGCGGTCCCCTGTCCGCTGACGCCCGGCGGCTCCATGGACCTTGGTGCCGATGCCAGCGCCTGGCGGGTGCTGCAGAAAGTCCAGGCGTTGGGCACGGTGGACGACATCACCATTTTCATGAACAGCCCGCCCGAGACCATGACGGTCAACGGCAGGACCTACGGCTCCCCCTCCGGCAGCAACCTGCGGGAGGATTGCTTCGAAGCCTATGCGGCATTCTGCGCGGACGTGACCAAGGCCTATCTCGACGCCGGGATTCCGGTCAAATACCTCAGCCCGGTCAACGAGCCCCAGTCCCAGTGGGAGGCGGGGTGGCAGGAGGGCTGCTATTTTTCCCCGGAACAGATCTTCCGCCTGAGCCGTCTGCTGCTCGGGGAGCTGGATAAACGCGGGCTGTCCGTCCGCCTCAGCCTCAATGAGTCGGCCGAGATGCTCAATCGGGAATATGTCTACGATTTTTACCGGGACCTGCTGGCGGACGATACGCTTTATCCCCGCCTCGATCATTTCGCGGCCCACGGCTATCATGCGTCCCTGGAGCAGAAGAAGGCTTTTTACCGCTTCGCGCAGGATACCGCCGCCGCCCTCGGCAAGCCGATGCTCCCCATCAACCAGACCGAATGGGCGGCCTGGCATCAGACGGAACAGCTCACCGAAGCCCGGCGTCTGACCATGACGGGGCGGTCCCTCTACGACGATTTCACCGGCCTGCACGCCGACACCTGGGAATATTTCGCGGCGGTCGCCAGGGGGAACGACGCCCTGATCGTCGTCAGCGACGCAGAGCCCGGGACGTTCCGTCTGACCCCCCATTTCTGGGCCGTCGGGAACTACTCGAAGTTCATCAAAGACTATACTCGTGTGGCGGTCGAGGAAATCGGTCTTGCCGAAGGGGTGGTCGGCTCGGCCTACCTTGCCCCGGACGGCGGCCGGCTGGTGTTTGTCACGGTCAACGAGACGAAAGAAGAGCAGACCGTGACACTCGCGGGGGTTCCGGCGGGCAGCCTCGGCGAGGTGTATGAAACCTCCATGTCCCGCACCTGCGAAACCGCCAAGGGCTGTATGAGCGCGGACAACGGCTATATCCTGCCCGCCCAGTCGGTGACCACCTTCGTTTTCCGGCTGGCGTGAACCCAGAAGAAATCCCGAAAAAATGCCGGGATTCGAATACAGATGCGAAAAGGAAGGATGCTGGTTCATGAAACGCAGACGAATCTTGTCGGCAGCCGCGGCGATAGCTATTCTGTGCGCGGTCTCCGCCTGCAAGCCGGGGGACTCTCCGATTGTTAAGGAGCCGACGGACTATCTCAACGGCGATGTCGCCAAAACCGAAGCCGTCCTCAAGGCGGAACCGAACGTTAAACACCAGGTGGTCAAAAACTTCGGTGTCTCAGGTGCCTGGTGGTCCACCGGAATCGGGGACCGGGCCGCGATGGATGAGATTCTGGAACTGCTCTTCACCGATAAGGGCATCGCCTTAAACACCTATCGCCATAACATCGGCGGTGGTCGGGAGGGCGGCCCCCTGGCCGATGATAAATCGGGGCCGGATTCCTGGCGTGCGGTCCCCTGTCCGCTGACGGCAGACGGCGGTATCGACATCGACGCCGATGCCAACGCCTGGACAGTGCTGCAGAAAATCAACGCTTTGGGTACGGTGGATACCGTCGTCCTGTTTATGAACAGCCCGCCCGAGAGCATGACGGTCAACGGAAAAACCTACAACAACTCTACGGGCAGCAACCTCCGGCCAGAATGCTATGAAGCCTACGCAGTGTTCTGCGCCGACGTGACCGAGGCGGTTCTCAATGCCGGGATTCCGGTCAAATACATCAGCCCGGTCAATGAGCCCCAGTCCCAGTGGGACGCGGGCTGGCAGGAAGGCTGTCACTATACGACGGATGAGATCCTGAAGCTGACAAAGCTCATCATCGCGGAGTTGAACCAGCGCGGCCTGCCCGTCAAGGTCAGCGTCAACGAATCCGCCCAGTACGGCAACCGGGAGTATGTTCACGATTTCTATAAAACCCTCCTCTCGGATGACGCGATCTATCCCTATATCGACCATTTCGCGGCCCATGCGTATTTCGCCACCGATAAAATCCGGACCGCGCTGTACAACTGGACCAACAAGGTCGCCGGCGATCTGGGAAAACAGGCGCTGCCCATCTATCAAACCGAGTTTGCCGCCTGGGCTCCGGATAATGAAACGCTGACAGTAGAGGGCCGGATCACCATGACGGGGCGGGCCCTGTATGAGGATCTGACCCTTCTGAACGTCGATTCCTGGGACTATTTTGCGGCCCTTTCCCGCGGACCCGATTCGCTGATCATGGTTAACGACATCGATGCCGGCAAATACTGGCCGATGAAACATATGTGGGCCATCGGGAATTATTCGAAGTTCATCAAGGGCTATACCCGTGTGGCGGTCGAGGAGACCGGCATGCCCGAGGGCGTCATGTGTTCGGCGTATCTCGCCCCGGACGGCAAAAAGCTGGTTTTCGTGGCGGTCAACGAGTGCAAGGCCGATCAGACTGTGACCCTGGCCGGTGTACCGGAGGGCAGCTTCAGCGAGGTATATGAAACCTCGATGGAGCGGGACTGCGGCACCTCGAAAGGCTTTATGAAAGCGGACAACGGCTATGTGCTGCCTGCCCAGTCGGTGACCACCTTTGTTTTCCAGATGGGATGACAGCCGGATTCGGCACGATAGCTGAAGGAGGAATGCGGTATCGGAAGGACATATAAACGGATGCTGGCCCTGCTGGCATCGGCCGCTGTTCTGTGGGCCGCCGGAGGCTGCCGGCCGAATAAAAACCCGGCGAACGGTTCCCCGGATGACTCCCTTCCGGGAGAATCCCGGACGGAAAACACCCCGGGCGGGGCTCCGTCGGAGGGAAGCCTCCCCGGCGATTCCTCACCGGAAAGCCGTCCGCCCGAAGGCAGCGATCCCAGCACGGTTTCTCCCGGCGGGTCCTCTTCGGGAGATTCGACCTCCGGGGGAACTCCGCCGGACACTCCCGCGCCGAGTACCCCTTCGTCGGATCCTCCCTCCTCCCAAATCACGCTGGAGGTCCTCAACAACGGCATTGAGACCGGTGGGACGGTCCTGCGGGCCAAGACGGATATCCGGCACCAGACGGTGGAGAGCTTCGGGGTCTCAGGCGCCTGGTGGTCCACCGGAATCGGGGACCGGGCCTCCATGGATGAGATCCTTCCTCTGCTCTTCACCGACCGGGGAATTGCCCTGAACACCTATCGCCATAACATCGGCGGCGGTCGGGAGAGCGGCCCTCTGAACGACAGCGGCACCGCCCCGGATTCCTGGCGCGCGGTCCCCTGCCCTCTGGCCGCGGACGGCCGAATCGATATCACAGCGGACACGAATGGCTGGACGGTGCTGCAAAAGATCATGGCCCTGGGCACGGTGGACAACGTCGTTCTGTTCATGAACAGCCCGCCGTCCGGGATGACGGTGAACGGCAAAACCTATAACCCCGCCTCGGGCAGCAACCTGCGGCCCGCGTGCTATAACCAGTATGCGGTTTTCTGTGCCGACGTGGCCGAGGCTTATGGCAAGGCCGGGATCCCGGTCAAATACATCAGCCCGATCAACGAGCCCCAGTGGCAGTGGAGTGACGGCTGGCAGGAAGGCTGTCATTATACGACCGAGGAGGCTCTGCGCCTGACCCGGCTGGTCGTGGCCGAGCTGAACAGGCGGAAGCTGCCGGTTAAGGTCAGCGTCAACGAATCCGCGGAATACCGGAGCAGCAGCTACACCTACCAGTTCTACGAATCCCTGCTGTCGGATAATACGCTCTACCCCTACATTGACCATTTCGCGGTCCATGGATATTCCGCGGACGCGCCGATCCGTTCCGATCTGTTTGCCTGGACCCGTTCCGCCGCCGGCCGGCTTGGAAAAACGGCCCTGCCGATGTATCAGTCGGAATACGCGGCCTGGAAGGCGGATACGAACCTGTCGGCCGCCGAACGTCTGACGATGACGGCCCGGGCCCTGCACGAGGATCTGACCCTGCTGAATGTACCTTCCTGGGACTATTTCGCGGCGGTTGCCCGGGGCTCCGACGCCCTGATTGTGGTCAACGACAACCGGCCGGAATATTACGCTCTCACCCGGCATTTCTGGGTGATCGGGAACTATTCCAAATTCATCAAGGGCTATACCCGGGTGGAAGTGGAGGGAACCGGTCTGCCGGAGGGCGTCATGGGTTCGGCCTATCTCGCCCCGGACGGCAAAAAGCTGGTCTTTGTTGCCGTCAACGATACGGCTGCGGACAAAACCGTAACTCTGGCGGGAATCCCGGCGGGCAGTCGGGGAGAGGTGTACGAGACCTCCATGCAGCGCACCTGCGAGACTGCCAAAGGGGTCATGCTGGCGGATAACGGGTATGTGCTGCCCGCTCAGTCGGTGACAACCTTTGTTTTTCCGTTGTAAGTAGCCTTTGAAAAGGCTTTGATTTGGAAACGGGAGGTGTTGTTCAAGGCGATGGACCGAACCGGTGGGTGCCGGAGGAAAGAGAGCCGCCTGCGCGCGGCTGATTTGTGGGCTACTTTGTGTGGATCCCAATCTGATGAAATGAGGTGTCAAACAATGAAAAAAGGATTGTCTCTGATCTTAATGGCGGCGCTTCTGACGGTCATGCTGATGGTGGGGGGTCTGTCTGCCCTGGCGGCCGGAGAAGCCAAACCGGAGGATGCCAAATCGGTGCTGGATATCTCCTATCTGCCCAAGGACCAAGCTCTCAACGCTTCCACCGGCGCCGCGGTGTATCAGGATCAGGCGTTTGACGACAGCAAACTCAAGCTGTCCTGTGTCACCGCAGACGGAAAGGACTGGCTCAAATATGAGTACGGCGGCTGGTTTAACGGCCTGCTCGTGGATCTGAGCACGGCGAAAGGACAGACCCCCGCCAAAGGCGTCACCGATTGGACCGGCGCCACCATGGTCTGGTTTTATGTGGATGCCGAAAACGGTGCCACGCTGGATCTGCAGCTGCGGGCGGTCAAAGGCGAGGACACCGGGTTTTTCAGCAGTAAGAACGCGGACGTGAAATACTATTATCAGGACGATCATGGCCTTGTTCCCGTCACTCTCGCCGACGATACCAACGACTGGGGCCATATTTCTCTGGCCGAGGGCTATGAAGGCTGGGTCGGCGTGGAGCTGGCGAATTTCGGCTGCGGCTCCGGCCATCTGGCCGATCAGAACCTCAGCAGCTATCTGGGCCAGGTTACAGGTGTTGGCTTCTATGCGGAGAAGGGCTGTTTGGTGCGCGATATCCGGGTGACCGGGGTGGCCAAGGGCCTGGAAGACCTGAACAAGCCGGTCGTCCCCGCCGATGTGTCGCCGGAAGACGCCAAACCAGTGGCGGATTTCTCCTATCTGCCTGAAAACCGGGCTTTGAAGTTGGAGGACGGTATCGGCGGCCTGGACGATTCGGCGGTCACGTCGAACGACCTGGCGGTATCCATGAGCAAGGCGGACGGCAAAGCTTGGCTGAACTACGAGCGGAACAACACCAACTGGAATGCCGGCATCTACGTGGATTTGCTCAACGCCGCATCCAAGGGCAAGGCTGTCACCGACTGGACCGGCGCGGAGACCCTCTGGTTTTATGCGCGGACCGAGGAGGTTACCTATATCAACATCGTCGCGGCGGTGGACAACGAATACTCCGGAGAGGTACAGGGCTATTTCCACAGCGAGGCGGCCGGCCTCACATACTACGTAGAGGAAGACGGCGCGTTTGTGGAAAAGAGCACGAGCGAGGACACCTGGAAGCATATCCTTCTTCCCGCCGATTATGAGGGCTGGGTAGGCTTTGATCTGTCCCAGATGGTCTGCCGCTCCGGACATCTGGCGGAGCAGGGTTTCGCGGCCCACCTGGGCGATATTTACGGCATCGGCTTCTATATGGAAGGCGGTCCCCTCTCGGCGACCGATTTCCGTGCCGACGGGATTGTACGGGGCCTTGAAGAGGGTCAGGGCGGCACTTCCAGCGCCGGCTCCGGCAGCAACGAAACTGGCAGCACCGGTTCCAACGGCGGCTCCGGCGCTCCCCAAACGGGCGTTCCCTTTGCCCTGCTTCCGGCGGCGCTGGTTCTGGTGGCGGGTACCGGTCTGGTGTTCCTGCGCAAATCCAAGGTGAGCGCCCGCTGAAGCGGGCCCGCTCCGGTCCATTCGCGATAAAAAGGACCTATATCAAACAGATTTGGGGTGTTGTCAATGAAAAAAGCATTTCGATTCGGTGCCGTTTTGTCGGCGCTGATTATGATGGTATCCGTGCTGGCCCCTGCCTCCCTGGCCGCCGATGACAAGCCGGGAACCGCCACTCCGGTGGTCGATTTCACCTATCTGCCGGAGGGGCAGACCCTCACACTGGCGAACGATCTCGGCGGTGTTTTGGGTACCCAGATGGTCACTTCCAAGGACCTGGTGGTGTCCAAGGTCAAGGAGGGCGGCCAGGAATGGCTGCTCTATCACCGGAACAACAACAACTGGAACGGCGGCATCTATTTGGATCTGATCCGTGCCAAGGCAAAAAAGAAGGCTGTCACCAACTGGACCGGTGCGACCACCATCTGGTTCTATGCCAAAACCAAAGGGGAGACCTATCTCAACGTGGCCCTGGCGACCGATAACGAGGAATCCGGCCAAGTCCAGGGCTACTTTGATACCGAGGCCGTCGGAGTCAAGTACCTCATCCAGGAAAACGGCGCGTTTGTGGAGAAAAGCACAACCGAGGACACCTGGAAGCATATGTTACTCCCCTCGGACTACGAGGGATGGGTGGGCCTGGACCTTTCCCAGATGAACTGCCGCTCCAATCATTTGAAAAACAAGAGTATTGCTGCCCATCTCGGCGATATCTTTGGTGTGGGCTTCTACGTGGAAGGTGCGGATATCTACATCCGGGACATCCGTGTCTCGGGCGTGACGGCCAAGATCGGGGAGGCGGACCCCACTACGGCGGCACCCACGGATCCGACCACCACGGCAGCACAGACTCCTGATTCGACCACCACGGCCGATAGCGCGGGCACATCGTCCGGCGGATCCTCTGAAGCCTCCGCCTCTGGCATGACCGACGGTACAGCCGATGCGAACGTTACGACCGTGCCCAGGGCCTCATCCGAGAATTCGAACGGGACAGGCGGTGAAGAGGAAACGGGCGGTCTGCCGGTGGCGCTCATCGTCCTGCTCTGTGTGCTGGGGGCAGGTGCCGTTGCGGTCGGTGTGGTTTTCCTGGTTAAGTGGCTCAGAAGCAGAACACCGCGGGACGGCGGGCCTGGCAACGGTCCGGACGGCGGTGCGGATCAATAAGGGATGGTGGGTATGAAGCGTATCCTGGCCCTGATAACGGTGGTGTTTCTCATGGCAGCTTCCTTTTCTCTGTCGGTCGGAGCCGATGCCGGATTGAGCTTTGCTTCTATCTTCGGAGACGGGATGGTTTTGCAGCAAAATCGTCCAGTGCAGGTTTTCGGCTTCGGCCGGGAAGGCGATTTGATCACGCTGACACTCAAAAAAGGCAATCAAGTCGTGACAAGCCAAACGGCCGCCGTCAGCGGCGGCCGTTGGAACGCGGTGCTGCCCGCCCAGAGCGGTTCGTTCGACGCATACAGCCTGGAGGCCAAGAGCGGCAGTGAGGTCCGGACGCTGGAAAACCTGGTGTTCGGCGAGGTCTGGGTGGCGGGCGGACAGTCGAACATGGAATGGACCCTGGCCAAAGCCGCCGAAGCGGCGGACTGGGCGAAAAAGGCCCATACCGGAAAGGTGCGGTTTTTTGTCTCTCTCGATTCCGGAAGCAGCGCTCCCCAGGACGATGTGGCCGGATACTGGATCACCGCCGTCAGTTGGGAGGCCGCGCAGCTCTGCTCGGCCATCGGGTACATGTTCGGGTATACCCTCAGCGATACGCTGGGGGTGCCGGTCGGCATTGTGAACACGGCCCAAGGGGCGACGAGGCTGCCTACCTGGATCGGGCAGGAGTCGATCGCATCCCATCCCGATTTTTCCACTCTGATCACCACCCGGATCACCCCAAAAGCCGACGACGGTACCTGGGATTCCTGGAGCATGTTTTATAATTCCCGCATCTCGCCCATGCGCGGCTATCAGGCGGCGGGGATCCTCTGGTACCAGGGGGAAGCCGAGATTGAGCGGGGAAACCTGGAGGTGTTGCGCCAGGGGATTCCCCTGTTGGTGGAGGACTGGAGTGCCGTTTTCGGGGATGGGGAGACCCTCCTGCCCTTTCTGTCGGTCCAGGTCGCCTCATTTGGCTACCGGAACGACTACCTCCAGGGGACCGGATATACCGGGGGCATCAACGGTACGGCCGTGCCGAACGGCAACTTCCTCATGAATCAAGGGGTCGAGGAGATCAATCGGTCTTACGGCAAAGCCCTCTCCATCCCGATTTACGATGTCGAAGTCAGCCTCAGCGAGATCCATCCGCCCCATAAGGAGCCGGTCGCTGCCAAGCTGCTGGATGCCTCGCTCGGCTTGGTCTACGGGAAAAAGGAGCTGTACAGCGGCCCTCGGCCGATTTCGGCCACCTTCGACGGAAAAACCGTCGAGGTGGTGTTCGCTAACGCGGGAGACGGGCTGAAGCTCGCCGAGGGGGA
>CABQAA010000031.1 GCA_902461995.1 uncultured Oscillospiraceae bacterium
ATCCGGACGGGCTGACCGGAGCCGAGGTGGTTGTACTGGTGGTCGGCCGGGTGGCCGGAGCGGATGTCTCGGGTGTTTTGCTCGTCTGAGTCGTCGTTTTTTTCGTTGTTTGAGCCGTGGTTTTATCAGTTGCCGTGGTAGTTTTGTTCACTGGGGCGGAAACAGAGGCTTCCCCACCCTTCTCATCGGATGGCGGGGCCTGGTATACGGCTGCGCCGGTCTCCTGGGTCCCAGCGGACGTCTCTTCCCCTTCCATGGACTCCTCGGTTATCGTTTCCGTCATCTCGGTGGACGTGGTATTCGTCTCATAAAAGGTCGTTTCACCGCCGGAAGAGGAGGCGGGCGTCTCGACGGTCGACTGTCCGCATGCGGTGACCAGCAGAACCGCCAGAGCGATGATAATCAGCAGCGCGGAAGCGCGCCAGGTTTTCCTATACATATATAAACCATCCTTTCGTCTAGGCTCGGCCGAGCATGCATCGCGTGCGGCCGGACAAACACGGGGTTTGGTCAAATAGCCGTTGTGGTGAATTCGTGTTGTTACAATACAAAGGATACCATACCTGGAGTGCTCTTTCAACCCGTGGAGTCCTGCCAGTTTTTCCTTCGTCTGCCTATCATGGTTAAAATTTTTTTATTGAAAGACCGCAAAAATGCCCCGCAATCTGCAAACATCAATCCCCTTTTGTCTCTTCACGCCTCTTGATCCGGCCATTCATAAGGCGCCAGCCCCTTGTCCGACAGCCGATAAACCGCAGTGCAGACCTCTTTCAGGAACTTCCGGTCATGGCTGACGCAGAGAATGGTTCCGGGGAACGCCGCCAAAGACCGGCGGATAACCGGATTGGACAGGGGGCTCAGATTCCGTGTCGGTTCGTCCAGAATCAGCACCTGACAAGCATCGAGCATCAGATGGAGCAGCAGCAGCTTCGCCTTCTGTCCGTCGCTCAGATCCCCGATCGGCTGTTCCATCTCCTCCGATTTAAATCGCAGACTCCCAAGGCAGGACCTGGCCCGCGTCACAGCCGTCTTCTCTCCAGACGGCACCAGAAATTCCACCGGTGTCTGTCCATATTCGAGCACATCGCCATACTCCTGCGGCATATAGCCGGCATGCAGTTCGGGTTTGGCGGACAACACGTCCCAGATACGGCGCAGACAGGTGGTTTTCCCCGCGCCGTTCTCCCCCACCAGTCCAATCCGCTCCCCCGCCGTAATGTGCAGACGCAGATCGGACGCCAGAACACGTCCCCCGGCCTCCAGAACCGGCAGCTCCCAGTCGAGAATCCGCTTTCCATTCGGCAATGCCGAAGCATTGTCAAAAACCAACGAAATGGCGTCTTCCACGCTCGGAATATCCTCAAACTCTTCTTTCTGCCGTTCGATCCGTTTCTCCTGCGATTTCAGCGCATGAATCTTCTTTTTAAGCAGCCTCGCCCCACCCGGATCGGCCCGGGTAATCGTGTTTTGCTGGTGTTCGACCTTGCTGTAAATCTGTCGCCACCGCGCCTGCTGGTTTTCGTAATCCGCGCGCTGCTTGCGCGCGATCTGCTCCTGCTTGTCCAGCCGCCCCAGACGGTTTTCCACATAATCCCGGTATCCGGTCCGTTCGACGGTATACCGGCAGGCGCTCTTTTTCTTGATCTGTTCAAGATGGACGACAATATTCGCCGTGTTTTCCAATAGTGTTTCGTCGTGGGATACATAGAGCACCGGCTGCGGAACCGCCCGAATAAAGGTTTCCAACCAAAGCAGGGTATCCAAATCCAGATCGTTGGTCGGTTCATCGAGCAGCAGGATGTCCGGATGCTCCGCAAGCAAACGAACTAGCCGAATCTTGATTTTTTCCCCTCCTGAGAGGACGGAAAACGCTCGTTCACTCGTCCAAAGCTCCCTATTTCCATGCAGCTCCCACGGAGGCATCGGCAAATCCGCGTAAAGGTCTATGCCTTGCAAGTAGTCGATGATCCGTGTGTCCGGCGGCACGGTATTCTCCTGGGACAGAAACCCGATATGTCCCGGGCAATACCGCGTACCTCGGCATTCTGCGTAGGATTCCACACGGTCGGGATGCGCAATCCAACGTAAAAGCGTACTTTTGCCATTCCCCTCCTCCCCGATCACAGCGGCTTTGTCTCCGTCGTTAATCGTAAGGCTGAATCCCCTTACAAGTTCTCTTCCGTCTTTCTTGAGTGTAATGGACACATTGTGCAGCTGCAACATGCAGCATCCCTCCTACATCGGTTCTCTGGATATAAAAAATACGGTTCTTCCGCCGCAGCGAAAGAACCGTATGCATACAAACAAAATCAAGCGAATCCGTCAGGATTCCCCTTTGCACGCACACAGACGCTTCTTACCCACGGTGGCCAAAGCGAGCTGTCTGCGCACAGGAAATCCCTCCATCCTTTTCGAATTGGGTTCAGCATATCACAGGAACCGCATAATGTCAAGCCCGGAACGCTGCGGCCAGTTCCCGGCCATAGGCGCGCATCTCTTCGAGTACCGCCTCATCCGGTACCCAGTTGATTCGGCGGCCTTCGCCTACCACATCGAATCCGGCGTCCTTCAACTCCTCATTCAGCATCTTGACCGCTTCGCCGCTCCAACCGTAACTGCCGAACGCGGCCGCCTTTTTGCCCTTGAATTTGGCGCCCTTGATCAGTTCCAGAATTCCGGCAACCGCGTACAGGTACCCGTTGTTGACGGTCGGAGACCCCATGACAACGGCCTTGGACCGAAATACTTCGGTCATGATGTCGGTTTTGTCGCTCTTGGAAGCGTTGAACAGCTTAACCGTCGTCTGCGGATCGGCCTCTTTCAGCCCTTCGGCAATGGTTTCCGCCATCCGTCTGGTGGAGTTCCACATGGTGTCGTATACGATGCTGACCTGGTTTTCCTGGTAGTTTTCCGCCCATTTCAGGTATTGCTCCACGATCTGTTCGGGGTGATCCCGCCAGATCAGGCCATGACTTGGGCAGATCATATCGATCGGCAGATTCATCCCAAGAATCTCACCGATTTTGCGCTTCACCATCGGGCTGAACGGCGCCAGAATATTGGCGTAATACTTGGTCGCCTCCTCGTACAGCGCGGACTTGTCCACGGTATCGTTATAGAGGGACTCGCTTGCGAAATGCTGGCCGAAGCCGTCGTTGCTGAACAGAATATTCTCACCGCTCATGTAGCTGAACATGGTATCCGGCCAATGCAGCATGGGCGCCTCGATAAAGGTCAGCTTGGACTCTCCGAGATCAAGGGTATCCCCCGTTTTGACCGGCACGTATTTCCAATCCTGATGATAATGCCCCTTCAGGATTTTGACGCCGTTGGCCGTGCAGTAGATCGGGGTGTCTGGAATTTCCCGCATCAGGGCCGGCAGCGCACCGCTGTGATCCACCTCGTTATGCTGCATCACGATCGCATCGATCTCCTTGAGATCGATTTCCCGCTTCAGGTTATTGACAAATTCGTGATCAAAGGGCAGCCAGACCGTATCGACCAGCACCGTCTTCTTGTCCCGGATCAGATATGCATTATACGAAGACCCGCGATGGGTGGAATATTCGTCGCCGTGAAACCGTTTGAGCTCCCAGTCGATCTTCCCGATCCAAGAGACTTTTTCCGTCAATTTTCTCGCCATAGTGCGATCATCCTTTCTGTTCCGATTCGTTCATAGTATAACACGTTTTTCTATAAAAATCATGGACAATTTTTTAATTATACCAAATTCGTATATGATGCAGATTATGCCGGCCGACTCTGTTAAAAAATAGACAGATCGACCAATAAAGCCCCTTCTCTTCAGACGTCCTATGGCCGCCGGTTTGTCGGGTTTTCCTGTGTTCATAAGAATGAAAAAGAGTTATTCTCAGCCGGATCCTCCGCCTATACGAATCGTCTTGGATTCTGCCATCATCTTCAACCACCATCTGCACAAAATACAATGCGTTATACGCCCTCACAGCTCGTATACGGGCACATTTTGCCCCTCGTTACGTATGATAGCTAAGCTCTAAATTCATGCTCAAGGGATACCTCCACCGGCAGATACGGTACTCCCCATAATCAGAAACAATCCCCTGCCGCTAAGCGGCAGGGGATTGAAAGCGCGTTTAGTGCGGCAGATCGCTGTCCTGCGCATCTTCCGGATGATCGGCTCCGGCGGAAGCAGACGGCTCGGACGGTTCGGTTTCGGATGTGCCCGAAACCGATGCAAACAGACCGGTCTCGGAAGCCGCGGGCACTTCCCGCCCTTCCATCAGGGCCTTGAACTGCTCGCCGTCGAGCTTTTCGTTCTGGAACAGGTACTTCGCGACGGCGTGGAGCTTGTCGATGTGATTCGTGAGAATCTCCCGCGTCTTGCCGTAGCAATCCGTGATAATCGAATTGATCTCGGCATCGATTTCCGCGGCGACTTCTTCCGAGTAGTTGCGGGTATGGCCGAAGTCGCGCCCTAAGAACACTTCGTTCGATTCGGAGGAGCCGAAGACGATCGGGCCGAGCTTATCGCTCATACCGTATTTGGTCACCATTTTGCGGGCCGTATCGGTCGCGCGCTCGATATCGTTGCTGGCGCCGGTGGAGATATCGTCGAGCACCAGGGCTTCGGCCACACGGCCGCCGAGTAGCACCTCAATATCCTCGAGCATTTCCTTTTTAGCACGGTAGGATTTATCGTGTTCCGGCAGACTCATGGTATAGCCGCCCGCCATCCCCCGCGGAATCACCGAGATCTGATGAACCGGATCCTGCGTCGGACAATAATAGGTGACGACGGCGTGGCCCGCCTCGTGATAAGAGGTCAGGTTTTTTTCCTTGTCGGTGATGACATGACTGCGCTTTTCGGTTCCCATCACCACTTTGATTGTTGCTTCCTCGATCTCCGGCATGGTGATGGAATGCAGGTTTTTGCGTGCGGCCAACAGAGCCGCCTCGTTGAGCAGGTTTTCCAGATCCGCGCCGGTAAAGCCGGCGGTGGATTTGGCAATCACCGACAGCTCCACATCGGGAGCCAAGGGCTTGCCGCGGGCGTGCACTTTCAGGATCTCTTCCCGCCCTTTGATGTCGGGGTAATTCACGACGATCTGGCGGTCGAACCGGCCGGGCCGCATGAGAGCGGGATCCAGGATGTCGGGGCGGTTCGTCGCGGCGATCATGATGACGCCTTCGTTGGCACCAAAGCCGTCCATTTCGACAAGCAGCTGGTTGAGGGTCTGTTCACGTTCGTCGTGTCCGCCGCCGAGACCAGCGCCGCGCTGACGGCCGACCGCGTCGATTTCATCGATGAAAATGATGCAGGGGGAATTCTTTTTCGCCTGATCGAACAAATCGCGGACACGGGACGCGCCGACGCCGACGTACATCTCCACGAAATCGGAACCCGAGATGGAAAAAAACGGGACGCCAGCCTCTCCGGCCACCGCACGGGCCAGAAGGGTTTTACCGGTACCGGGAGGGCCCACCAGCAGGACTCCCTTGGGCACCCGGGCACCCAGCTCTTTAAATTTCTTCGGAGACCGCAGGAAATCGACAATTTCCCGCAGTTCTTCCTTCTCTTCATCCGCTCCGGCCACATCCGCAAAAGTGGTCTTGCGCTTTTCGTCGACCGGCTGTTTGATCCGGGCTTTGCCGAAGCCCATAGCCTTGCCTCCGCCATCCATGGAAGACAGAGAACGGCGCATCATGACAAACATCGCCACAAAGAAGACGATGATCAGCAGCGACGGGATGAGGTTGACAAACCAAGGCATCGTGCTCGGCGGCTGCAGATCGTATTTCAGGCCGTTGGCCTTGATGGAATCTTCAATTCCCGCCAAGAACAGGCCGACATCCGGGACACTGTACTTGATGACATCGTCCTTTTCGTCGAGCTTATTGTCCTTGTTGCGGTCCTCGCGCAGCTCTTCCTTAAGGGTAATCGTCAGATTCCCGCTTCCAAGGTCGAGATCGAACTCACTGACCTGGTTGTTGGTAAAATAGGCGATATAATCGGAGTACACTTTGTCGGACTTTTTCGTGTCTCCGGACATAAACAGCCAGGCCACCACAATGACCAACAAGGGAATACCAATAAAGAGCCCCAGGTTTCGCAGGGATTTGCCGAAATCGTTGTTGTTGGATTCCAAAAACTCTCAACTCCTTTTGCATGGGATCACGCTCAGGCCTCGTAAACCTCGGGCTTCAGAACGCCGATATAGGGCAGATTGCGGTACTTCTCCGCGTAATCCAGTCCGTAACCGACGATGAATTTATCCGGAACAACCGCCCCGACATAATCGGGGTGGATATCCACCCGGCGCCGGTCCGGTTTATCCAAAAATGTGCAGAGCCGGATACTTGCCGGCTTGCGGGCGGACAAAGTTTTAAGAAGGAACGACAGCGTGACGCCAGAGTCCAAAATATCCTCCACGACCAGCAGATCCTTTCCTTCCAGAGAGCAATCGAGGTCCTTCAGTATCCGAACCTCTCCTGAACTCGCAGTTCCGTTGCCGTAACTGGACACCGACAGAAAATCAATGGAACAGGGTATGGTAACAGCACGCATCAGATCCGCCATAAACATCAGCGAACCTTTGAGGACACTGACCATAAAAAGATTCTTCCCCACATACTCTTCACTGATTTGCCTGCCCATATTCCGAACAATGGAAGCAATTTTTTCTTCTGTAAACAAAATTTCACGGATATCGTCCTGCATGGTATTCACGGCCGCTTATCCATCCTTTCACCCGGCATCCTTTTTGATTTCCACTACGAGAATCTGCCGCGTATTCTGATCGACCGCCGCACGGATGTCGCATCCGAAACCCGGTACGAGAAGAATGCCGCTGTCGTCGCACAAAACCGGAATCCGATTTCGAAGCTCAGGCGGGACGCGGGCTTCATTGAACAGCTTTTTGAGCGTCTTTCCGCCCCCGCGTCCGACCGGATGATAGGTATCCCCCGGTTCTCGTACCCGCATTCTCAAGCTGCCACATATTTTATCATAATCTACACTGCTTTTTAATAATTTTTTGTGAATTTTCCGATCCTTCTCCCATTCTTCCAAAGAAAGAAGGAAAATGCGGATTTTTCTATCCATAATGCGAACGTTTTGCCCAGGACTAATCGATATGGGATCCCACAAATCAGGTGTTTCTCCTGCATCGGTCAAAAACCGCAGGGTATCCCCCGACACGACAGCCAGACGATTGCCCGGCAGGGACAGACTGCCGGGCCGCTGCAGCCGGTCTTCCAGGCCGGCGATATGCCGCTCCTCACAGAAGGACCCCGCCCGGGCTGCCGCCAAGCGAAGGGCCTCGGCCTTTACAGCTGGATCGAGATCCAAAAGCCGGGAGCGGCGATAGATATCCGGCGCCAGAGAGGCCCCGGAGAGCGCCTCGCAGGCCAGGGATCCGAGCAGGCGGTCCACCTCCCGCATGCGGCGGACAAGGCGGCCCGCGGCCTCCTCAAACTGGGGATTCAGGGCGGTGAGTTCCGGAACAACCTGTCCGCGGATCCGGTTGCGTGCGTAGCGCACATCGGTGTTCGTGCTGTCCAAAACATAGGGCAGGCGGTGTTCCCGGCTATATGCTTCGATTTCCTGACGGGAACAGGTCAGCAGCGGACGGATAATGTGACCACGTTTTTCCGGAATACCGGTCAGGCCATGAGGCCCGCAGCCCCGGCTCAGGTGAAGCAGCAGAGTTTCCGCCTGATCACTTAAAGTATGCGCCGTTGCCACGGGGCAACCTCCGTTCGCGGCCGACAGCTCTTCGAATACCGCATACCGGACCTCCCGTCCAGCCTCCTCCAGCCCCTTCTTCCATTCTCGGGCCAGAGCCGGAACGTCTTTGCGCACCACGCGGAGAGGCACTGCCCAATCCCGGCACAGCGTCCGGACGAACGCCTCGTCCCGTTCCGCTTCCTCCGCCCGAATCCCGTGATGGACGTGGACGGCCAGCACCTCCCGCAGCCCGAGCTTGTCCCGCAGCGAAAGCAGCACATGCAGCAGAACCACCGAGTCCGCGCCGCCTGAAACGGCCACGACAACCCGATCGCCCGATGACAGCATAGCCGCCTGCCGGATGGCTGTAAAGGCTTTGACCGGTACATCCATGAACGCTTATCCCTCGTTTCGATGGAGTTCGAGTGACGTAAACTGGGTGAATTCCCCCTGGAAGGCCAGCTTGACCGTGCCGAGTTCACCATGGCGGTTTTTGGAAACAATGACTTCGGAGGTCCCCACCTCCACCGAAGAGGGGTCTTCCTTTTCGTTGCGGTAATATTCGTCGCGGTAGAGGAACAGCACCTGGTCGGCGTCCTGCTCGATGGAGCCGGATTCCCGCAGGTCGGCCAGAGCCGGGCGATGGTTCGCCTGTTTTTCTGTGGTACGCGCGAGCTGCGCGCAGACCATGATCGGGATATTGAGTTCCTTAGCCATAATTTTTAATCCGCGGGTGATTTCGGTGACTTCCTGAACCCGGTTATCGATCCGGCGGGGGGATTTCATCAGCTGCAGATAATCGACCACGACGAAATCCACGCCCTTCAGGCGGCGCAGGCGCGCCTTCATCTCGGGGACCGTGACGCTGGCCGTGTCGTCGAGGTAAATCGGCGCTTTGCAGAGCACGCTCGAAGCAAAGGCGATCCGTCCCCACTCGTCGGGAGTCAAATTGCCGACCCGGAGCTTTTTGCTCGATACGCGGGCCTCGGACGAAAGAAGGCGATTGACCATCTGCTCCCTGGACATTTCCAGGTTGAAGATGGCGACGGTGCGGTGCTGCTGCACGGCAACATTGCGCGCGAGGTTGAGCGCAAAGCTCGTTTTTCCCATACCGGGACGGGCTCCGACAATGATGAGGTCGGATTTGTTCAGTCCGGTCGTGATCTCATCGAGGGCGCTGATCCCCGACGGGATCCCCACAAACTGGTCCCGCTGGTCGGAGGCGAGCTTGTTGAACATTTCATAGTTGCTCGCGAGCACTTCCTGTATCGGCACGAGGCCGCCGGTTTGTTTTCCCTGACGGATATCGTAAATCCGCTGTTCAGCCGCGTCCATGAGCATGGACGGGTCGGTCCCCGGATCCATCGCGTCGTCCATGATTTCCCTGGCCGCCTTGATGAGCGAGCGGACGTCGCATTTTTCCCGGACGATGCGGGCATAGTGCGCGATGTTGGAAATGGAGGGGACGATCTGGGCAAGCTTCAGCAGATAGGCTTTTCCTTCCTCACCGGCAAAAAAAGGCTCCGCCTTGAGAGCCTCGAGAACCGTGACGAAATCGATCAGCTGGGATTCCATGAGCTTCGCCGTCATAACCCGGAAAATTGCCTGATGCTCGGGCAGATAGAAATGCTCCGGGCGCAGAGCGTCCGCGACCTGGTTGATGCATTCCGGCTCCATCAGAATGGAGCCGAGCACGGCCTGTTCGGCTTCCAGGCTGTATGGCAGGTTGAGCTCGTCATATACACTTTGCGGCATTGGTATTCTCCTTGCAGAGCGGCAGCCCGCTTATGTTCTGGGCAGGGGGCGTATCCCCCTCCCTAACTGATGCATATCGGTGGCCTTTACGCCTGTTCCCCGACCATTACGGTCATGGAGGCGGTAATGCCCTGGGCAAGCTTGATCACCGCTTGATACGAGCCGAACGCCTTGATATCCGCCATATCGATCTTGCGTTTGTCCACCTCGACCCCGAACTGCTTTTTCAGCTCGTCCGCGGCTTCCTTGGTCGTCACCGAACCGAACAGGCGGCCGCCCTGTCCCGCCTTGGCGGTCAGCTTCAGCGTTTTTCCCGAGAGAAGCCGCGCCGTGTCCTCCGCGTTTTTCTTTTCCATCTCGAGATGATGCCGGGCGGCTTCCTCTTTATTTTTCAGATCGTTCATGGCCTGGGCGTCCGCCGGCACGGCCAAATCCCGCGGGAACAGGAAATTCCGGGCGTAACCGTCCGATACGTTCACGAGCTCGCCTTTTTTTCCCTGTCCCTTGACATCCTGTTTCAAAATAACCTTCATGATGCATCCCCACTTTCAAGCCATAGATATTATACGGATTCGTTCTGATTGAGCTGCGCGGCCAGGGACCGTTCCCTGGATTCGATATGGGCATCGATTGCTTTGACCAGCATTCGTTTGGCCTCGTCCATTCCCATATCCTTGAGATAGGCACCCGCCATGGTCAGATGTCCGCCGCCGCCGATGGCCTCCATCACGAGCTGGACGTTGAAATCCCCCATCGACCGGGCCGAGACATTGATTCCGCCGTTTTCGGCAAACAAGGTAAAGGCCGCGTCGACACCTTTGATGGATAGCAGCTCATCGGCCGCCTGGGACGCCGCAATCCGTACCTCCGTCCCGCCGGCCTCGTCATAGGCGATGGCGGTCCGGCGATAGATCTCCGCGCGGGAGACGATATCTGCCTTTTTGCGGTAGGTTGCCGCGCTTTCGGAAAACATCCGCTTGACCTCGACCGTGTCCGCGCCCTGTTTGCGCAGATAGGCGGCCGCCTCAAAGGTGCGGACGCCGGCCTTCATCACAAAGCTGCGGGTATCAAGCATAATCCCCGCCAGCAGCGCCTCGGCTTCCAGCCGGGAGATGCTGTGCGCGCCCATATACTGCACCAGCTCCGCCACCATTTCGGACGCCGAGCTGGAATAGGGCTCGTGATAAAAAATCACCGCGTTATCGATATGATTGACCATCTTGCGATGGTGGTCGATGACCACTATGGTCTCCGCCCGCTGATAGAGGGGCGGCCATTCGAGCATGTCGGGATTGTGGGTATCGGTGATAATGAGCAGGGTACGGCGGTTGACAAGGGGCAAACCGTCGTCCGGCTCAATAAAGAGATCCCCCTGTCCCGCCTGCTCATACCGGTCGAGCAGTTCCTTGGCGAGGGTTTTGTCCCGCTGGGTCACGACATAGGCCGGCCGACCGAGAGTCCGGGCCGCGGCGGCCATGGCGACGGCGGAGCCGAGACAGTCAAGGTCGGAAAACCGATGGCCCATCACCAGCACGTTTTCACTGCCCTCGATGAGTTCCTGCAAAGCGGAGGCGACCACGCGGGTGCGGACCTTTGTCCGTTTCTCGATCCCCTTGGAAACGCCGCCATAAAAATCGAAGCCATTTTTGGTTTTGACTGCGGCCTGGTCGCCGCCCCGTCCGAGAGCCATTTCGATGGCCTGCCGGGCCATGGACTCGGATTCCCGCAGCGTCTCTCCCTGGCCCACGCCGATGGACAACGTGACGCTGATCCGCTCACTCGTCTGGATGGCGCGCACCCGGTCCAGAATGTCGAACCGGCCGGCGACGATCTGGTCGAGGTGACGCTGTTCCAGCAGAACCATGAAGCGGTCGGTGCCGTATTTGCGCAGCACGCCGGTCGTCGAGCCGATCCAATCCTCGAGAATGGTTTCCACCCGGCCCGTAATCTGGGCCCGTTCGCTGTCCCGGATGTCCTGCATGACCTCTTCGACGTTGTCTATGTAGACCATCATCACGGCGGGACGGCTCTGCGCATATTCTTCGGCGATCTCTTTCAGATGCGTATTGTCCACATAATAAAGGACATACAGCGACGCATCCCGCACACGGACCACACTGGTAAAAACGGTATAGCTCCGCCCGCGGTAGGAAATGTCGAAAAAGCGCTTTTTCTGCAGGTCTTTGGGTTTCACCCCGCCGTCGATGGTCTCGACGGGATCGCCGTACAGCTCACCGCCGTCCAGCACCTGATTGCGGAACGCCTCGTTGTGCCAGAAAACCTCGCCCTGCTCCGTGGCCACAGCGACCGGCAGAGGGAACTGCGCGAGCGCATCCTGATTGGTCTGGTCGAGCTGCCCCGATATCCGGGCAAGATACCGTCCGACGTCCCCTTTCATCCGGCTGAGCCGCCAGATGCAGACCGCCAGCACGGCGAGCACCACACCGGCCTCGACATAGAACACCGTCCGGTTCAGGAAAAAGGTGGCCCCCGTCACAATGACGAGGGTCGCCGCCAGCAGAATCACGGCAGGAGAGAGACTCCAGAACGTTTTGTTTTTCAACGGTCTCTCCCCCTTTCCATGCTCGCTCTTTTGAATTGGATGCCAGTCTTACACATCCATGATAATGGGCAGAATCATCGGGCTGCGCTTGGTCTTCTGGAACAGCATGTGG
>CABQAA010000032.1 GCA_902461995.1 uncultured Oscillospiraceae bacterium
CTGCCCGCCCTCTCGGACGGCGCCTTCGACCTGGTTTACACGTCGGAAGAGGTCCACGTCTGGATCTCCGACCTGCCCGCCATGTATCGCCACATTTTCCGTGTTCTGAAGCCAGGCGGCGTCTATGTCAATTACGAGATTCACCCGTTTGGCCGTCCGTTTGGTTTCAGCGACGGCCGGCCGCATCGCGGTGCAAAAGCCCTATGAACAAACCGCCCCTCCTCCGACGGGTCGACATACACCTGGCGGCTGCAGGACATCTTGAATGCCGCGGCGGGTTCGGGGCTGGTGCCCCGCCGTCTCGAAGAGATGCATGATGACCCCGTCACCGGCCACTTCTGGTTCTATGAAACGCAGCGTGTCGGGATGACGCAGGAGGAAATCGACGCCTACTACGACTGGACGCGCAACTCCCTCGCTGCCCTGCCGCAGTGCTTCACCTTCCGCGCGGATAGTTCAGATACAAATCGTTGAATTTAGGCTTCATATTCCAATTTGTTGATTTTTTCGACATGAAATTCTCTCATCGTCTGCTTCAAAAGCCGCATGGCGGGGCTTTGCACGAACGATTCGACCGATGAATCCCATGGACGGCAAACACCGCCCACGCTGTCGCGCAAGCGGTGTTTTTTCGGTTGGATGGGGAATTTCGTCACACCTCGGCGATAAGTTCGACCTCGACGAGGACATTTTTCGGCAGCTGCTTCGCCGCGACACAGGAGCGGGCCGGCCGGCCGGTGAAATACCGCTCGTAGATCGCGTTAAACGCGGCAAAGTCGCCCATGTCGGCGAGGAAGCAGGTGGTTTTGACCACCCGGCCGAACGACGTGCCCGCCGCTTCCAGAAGCGCGCCGAGGTTCTGCATCACCTGTTCGGTCTGGCCCTCGATGGTGTCCGCTTCCACCGCGCCCGTGGCGGGGTTGATCGCGATCTGGCCCGAGGTGAAGAGCAGCCCCCCGGTGATCATGGCCTGGGAATAGGGCCCGATCGCTTCGGGCGCCTTGTCTGTGTGAAGTACCTGCATGGCTTCTTCCTCCTTCTTCTGTATCAAGACCGGGTCGCGAGCTTGTAGCCGGCGGCGGTCAGTGCCTGTTTGATTTCCTCCACGTGGGCGTGATCCCGCGTTTCCAGCACCAGACGCAGGAAACACGCGTTGATGTCCATATCGAGATCGGCCCGATCGTGATAGACGGCCACGACGTTGCCGCCCAGATCCGCGACGATCTTGGAGACGCCGCTGAGCTGCCCCGGCTTATCGGACAGCTCGACGATGATATCCGCCGACCGGCCGGATTTGAGCAGGCCCCGGCTGATGACACGGGAGAGAATGGTCACGTCGATGTTGCCGCCCGAAAGCAGGCAGACCACATTTTTGCCCTCGACCGGAATTTTGTCGAACAGCACGGCGGCGACCGAAACCGCGCCCGCCCCTTCCGCGATCAGCTTCTGCTGCTCGATCAGGGTGAGAATGGCGGTGGAGATCTCGTCGTCGGTCACGGTGACGATCTCGTCCACGTATTTCCGACAAAGCTCAAAGGTCAGGTCGCCCGGGGTTTTCACCGCGATGCCGTCCGCGATGGTGGCCACGCCGTCGAGCGTCTCCTTCTTTCCGTCCCGCACGGCGTTGAACATGGACGGAGCGCCCGCCGCCTGCACGCCGTAGACCTTGCAGTGGGGGTTTAAGGACTTGATGGCGAAGGCCACGCCCGAAATCAGGCCGCCGCCGCCGACCGGCACCACCACCGCGTCGATGTCGGGCAGCTGTTCGAGCAGCTCAAGGCCGATGGTCCCCTGTCCGGCGATGACATTCTCGTCGTCAAAGGGATGGATGAATGTGTAGTGCTTTTCGTCCCGCAGTTCGAGAGCCCGCTGGTACGCGTCGTCGTACACACCCGGGACCAGTTCGACATGGGCGCCGTATTTTTTCGTCGCCTCCACCTTGGAGATCGGGGCGCCGTCCGGCAGGCAAATGACCGACTTGATGCCGTTTTTCGTCGCCGCGAGCGCCACGCCCTGCGCGTGGTTGCCCGCCGAACAGGCGACGACACCGTGGGCCTTCTCCTCGTCGGAGAGTTGGGAAATCTTATAATACGCGCCCCGCACTTTAAAAGACCCCGTCACCTGCAGATTCTCGGTTTTCAGATACACCTTGCAGTCGTGCCGGATGTTCGGCGCCTGAATCAGGTCGGTGGAGCGGATGACGTTTTTGAGAACGAACGACGCGTGATAGACTTTGTCCAGCGTGAGCATGGAGATCCCCCGTTTCGATAAAAAATAAAGCTTCCGTCCCTGTATAGAGACGAAAGCCGGCTTTCGTGGTACCACTCTAATGCGGCCGCCAAGGCGGCCCTCGTTCCCCGTCCTCCCTTTTGTGCAAAGGGAAACGCGGTCTCCGATAACGGGGAGAAACCGTACCCACTTACTATGTTTCAGCGGTCTGCTCAGGGGTGATACCCAACGCGGTGTTCCTGCCGTCTCGCACCAGCCGGCGGCTCTCTGAAAGGACGGAACCGATGGACTTCCCCGTCATCGCCTTTGCCTGTATATAGTATGGAGCATACGCCTTTTTTTTTCTTTTGTCAAGAGGAATATGGGATGCCGTGGTTGCGTATGGCCCCATACCGTTGTAAAATAAGCGGGAGGGCATTTGGAGGGAAAACGAATGGAGAAATTGTATGCGGAATACCTTTTATGGTTGCATGGCTTCTATTCAGGCGAAAGATACGAAACCCTGCTCGATGCGTGCTTTTTAAACAGCTCTGAGGATATTCTGTTGGATTTAGAAATGTGCTCATCCCCCATGCGAGATGCGAGAGGACGTTTTCTGCGCTATTGGAGCTATGAATGTCCGATCTTCGATGCCGATACATTTGGAAAAAGCCTGTTTGCCGGATTAAAAACCGTTTACGAGGCTGGTGCCTTTTGTATAGAAGACTTCGGCAGGCGCTGCTATCAGCTGTGGAAGGATATCCCGGACAGCCTGAACCAAACGGAACCTTTTTTCATATTGTGTTATGCTGACGATTGCTTGTCATGGGGGGATGAAGCGCAGACACGGAATTTGTACGAACAAGCCTTTTCTTTTTATGAATGAATCCCGCCCCGTTCCCAAAGTCGGCCGCCATTAGAAATGGCGGCCGACTTATTCAATATGGAAATAACCGGCCGATAACAAGAGCAGGCTGGCCTTCAGGGTATGTACCGGTCGCGGTAGGCATCGTCCTGGGGGATCCATTTCGGGCAGGCATCCTCCGGACGGCAATGCCGGATGCGGGGCGGATGGACACAGTGGCCGTAACCGATCGGCCGGAATTCGAAGCTCCAAATATAATGCCGCCGGTAGTAGCCGCAGTTCAGACAGACGTGTTGGCTGGTTTCCATTTTCATCACCTCAGACTTATTTTCAAGCAAAGTATAGCAGATTCGATCGGCGATATTGAATTTTGACACAATTTGTGACATAGAAATCTAGGGAGCCAATCACATAAGACAGGAATTTTCTTCATATGGTGGAAACCGACCCAATCCCCGGACCGCAGCCCTGCTTGTATGGGTGGTTAAGGTGATACGGCTGCCGCCGGTTTTCATCAAGAGAAAACCGGCAAATTATTCGCGTCTTTGCCTCCTTTCTCCGCGCAGAGAAAGGAGGTGCCGAAGGCATATGTGCCTTTGCGCGGCCATGAGCGAATAAAAACCCACTATCATTCTATCGTGTTTTTTTAGTAGTCATGGGTGATCGCAAGGTTTGGCCTGATGGCCACCCCCTTTCTTTACGCAAAGAAGGCCGGGTCGGACGCGGACGGTATCGTCACATTCATTCCCCGGCCCCCGCAAATGCCTCCGCATTTGCCCGGGGCTGATAAAAAAAATAGGGAAAAGAAGCGTCAGGGGGCTCCCCCTGAACCCCACTCTGCCCCGGATTATTTCAGCTTTAGCTGAAATGAACGGTGACCGGCCAGGAGTCTGGCAATAAAAGATTCGCTTAGTGGCCGGCCTAGATTTCTTTTTAGGAAAACCAGCGACGACCAGACTTGTCTGAACCAACCCATATAAGAAGGGCTGCGGCCCAGGGGATGGGGTGGTCTCCATTTTACATCCATCTCATACAAACAGCGGCCGCGCTTTGCAAGGCGCGGCCGCTGTTCGGTCTTCACTATGACGATCATCCCTTGGCATCGTACCAGGTTTTGCCCGTGTTCACGTCCACCGACAGGGGCACGGCCAGCGCGGCCGCTCCCTCCATCTCCTCTTTGAGCAGGGCCGCGGCCCGCCCCGCCTCTTCCTCCGGCGCCTCGACGATCAATTCGTCGTGTACCTGCAGAATCAGCCGGGCCTGCAGCCCCTCCTCGGCGAGACGCCGGTGGACCCGCACCATAGCAACCTTGATGATATCCGCCGCCGTGCCCTGAATGGGCATGTTCCGCGCCACCCGTTCCCCGAAGGACCGGGTGACGCCGTTGGTGGCCCGCAGCTCGGGCAGCGGACGCCGCCGGCCGTACAGGGTTTTTGCATAGCCGCAGTCCTTGGCCTCCTCGATCAGCCGGTCCATAAACCCGGCCACCGCCCCGTAGTGGCGGAGATATTCCTCGATGTAGGTCTTGGCCTCGGCATAGCTGACATGGATATCCTGGGAAAGGGAATGGGCGCCGATGCCGTAGACGATCCCGAAATTGACCGCTTTCGCGTGGGAACGCATCAGCGGCGTCACCATCTCCTCGGGAACACCGAACACCTGGGACGCGGTGATGCGGTGGATATCGGCGCCGGTCTTAAACGCCTCGATCATGGTCGGATCGCCCGCCATGTGGGCGAGCACCCGCAGCTCGATCTGGGAATAGTCCGCGTCGCAGAGCACCCAGCCCTCCCTGGCCCGGAAAAAGCGGCGCAGCTCCCGCCCCAGCTCCTGCCGGACGGGAATATTCTGCAGATTGGGCTCGGTCGAGGATATCCGCCCGGTGCGGGTTTCGGTCTGGTTAAAGGACGAGTGAATCCGCCCGTCCGGGGCGATCACCTTGAGCAGACCGTCGCAGTAGGTGGATTTGAGCTTGGACAGGGTGCGGTAATCGAGCAGCATTTCCACCGCCGGATGGGCGTCCCGCAGGCTTTCGAGCACCTCGGCGCTGGTGGAATAGCCGGTTTTGGTCTTTTTCTTGGCCGGCAGGCCGAGATCCTCGAACAGCGCGACGGCGAGCTGCTTGGGGGAATTGAGATTGAATGCATACCCCACCGCTTCGGTGATCCGGGCCTGGATATCGGTGATCCGATCCTCGAGCAGGGCCCCGAAATCCGCGATGCCCTTTCCGTCCACCTCGAACCCGAGCACCTCCATGTCCGCCAGGACACCCGCCAGCGGGACTTCCATCTCCCGCAGCAGATTCCCCATCTCCCGTTCTCCGAGCTCCTGCTCGAAGCGGTCGGCCACCGCGGACAGGACGGCCGCTTCGGCCGGAATCCCCTCCGCCGCGGGCGTGGTCACCTCATATTCTTGGGCTAGCCGCGTCAGCTCGTACCCCGACGCCAGGGGATTGAGCAGATATCCTGCGAGCATCGTGTCCATAGAGACCGGCTCGAGGACCGTCCCGTCCGCCCGGTCCTCCCGCAGCAGGGTGATCAGTTTTTTGACGTCGTGGGTGCGTTTTTCAACTGTTTTCTCCCGCAAAATCGACAGAAACGGGCCGTATTCCGCCTCATTCCGGCCGACATACGCCGCCGTCCGTCCGGCTTCGGAGGCGGTTATCCCCCAAAATCCGCACAATTTCCCTTCTTCCACGTCCGGAAGCAGGTCCAGCCGACGAGTCGCCCGGACCACCTCAAGCAGCGCCGCCGCCGTTACGCGGGAGAGCGCCGCCGGCTCCCCTCGGGCGGTATCAGAGTCGAGCTCCGGCATGGGCAGAGGATCGTTTAGCTCCATTTTCTCCATGAGCTTGAAAAATTCCAGCCGCGCCATCAAACGGGACAGCGCCTCCCGCTGTACGGCCCGGACGACATAGGCGTCCATAGCAGTCTCCACGGGTGCCTCGCAGCAAATCGTGCCGAGTTCCCGGCTGAGATACGCGCTGTCCCGGCCCGCCGCCAGCTTGCTGCGCACCCCGTCCCGGATATCCGGGGAATCGAGATGGGCGTACAGCTCATCCAGGGAATGGAATCGGTGGAGCAGATCCAGCGCCGTTTTCTCGCCCACCCCCGGCACCCCCGGGATGTTGTCGCTCGCGTCCCCCATAAGAGCCTTGAGGTCGATGAGCTGCGCGGGGCGCAGCCCGTATTTTTCTTCAATGGCCGGGATATCGTAGGCGGTGGTATCGGGCCGGCCCATTTTGGTGGCCGCGAGCAGCACCGTCACCTTCTCCCCCACCAGCTGAAGCGCGTCCCGGTCTCCGGTAGCGATGAAGCAGTCCCCGCCCTGCCGGACGGCCGCGGCCGACAGGGTGCCGAGAATGTCGTCAGCCTCGTAGCCGTCCTTCTCCACGACGGTGCAGCCCATGAGGGTGAGCAGATCCTTGATGACGGGCAGCTGTTCGGCAAGCTCCTCCGGCATGCCCTTCCGCCCGGCCTTATAGGCCGCATACTGCTGATGGCGGAAGGTGGGTGCCTTCCGGTCAAACGCAATGGCGATGCGGTCGGGCGCGGTCTGATCCCTCAGCTTCTGAAAAATGTTGAGAAATCCCACCAGGGCGTTGGTATAGTGCCCATCCTTGGTGGTGAGCAGTTTGATGCCGTAAAACGCCCGGTTTAAGATGCTGTTGCCGTCGAGAACCAGTAAACGCATAGTCTGTCCGCCTTCCGTTGGGCCGCCGGCCCGCATATCTCATAATAGACGCCGCCGCAGGGGAAACGCCGGTCGATATCGGCCATCTCCCCGTGGAGGCGTTCCCGCTTCCAGCAATCTTGAACTTGACCGGATCGCGCGGCTTATCCGGCCGTGTACAAGGCAAACTGCCGTTTGCCAATCTTCTGCCTTTCGAGCCGTCTCCATCCTGGAAACAGCGGCAGCTTCTGTGCGGAGGACGCACAGACCGCGAGGACCCCCTGCGGCGCCATCCGGGACCCGATCCGAGCCATAAAGGCGGGCATCGGATCCGGAGCCTCCCCCTGCCAGGTCACCAGCCGGCCGTAGGGAATGTCGGTGACGACGATATCGGCCTCCACCCCTTCCCCTTCGGCTGGGGCGCAGGCATCGGCCGCAAAAACGCGGGTGGTCACCGGGAGAGCCGGAAGCCGGGCGGCCAGGCGGTCCGCACTCTCGACCGCCTCGCGATGGGAGGGCTTGTGATACAAATCGAACAGATCCTGAAGATGCGCCCGGCGCTCCGCCAGGCCATTCCGGGACAAAAGCCCCAGATTCTGCTTCGCTGTCTCCAGGACTGTCTCGTCGAGATCCGAGCCCGTCAAGCTGCCGATCGCCTCTCCCGCCAGAAACCCCAGGACCGCCAGCAGGGTCCCGCCTCCACAGAAGGGATCGTAAACCGCAAGACGATCTTTTTCGGGCATGGGGCGCGGCAGCAACCAAAAAGCTCCAGGGCCAACCGAGCCGGAAAGGGCGGCTGGCCGGTTTTGTGCAGCAGCACACGGCCGCTGGCGACATCCTCATAGTTCCCCGCCGGGGTAAAACGATACTCCATGCCGGCTTCCCTCACAATCTCTTTCAGCATAGCCCATCTGGCTACAGAAATCAAGCCGGTCCCTAAATATTTCATATTCTTTCGTTTTTCTGGACCGGCCCCCGCTCATTCCGGCTTCACCGGAATGGCCTTACCGCTTCCTATATCCACCGGTCCCTAAACATTTCATATTCTTTCGTTTTTCTGGACCGGCCCCCGCTCATTCCGGCTTCACCGGAATGGCCTCCCAGAGACGGTACATTTCTATACGGCGATGCATCAGCCCACCCCGTCCTCTTCAAAGCTGGCCGACGGACTGGTGAGGTCGAAACACAGGTGCCTGCCCTGAAAAAAACGGTACCGGACGGTACAGCGGGCGTGTTCATGGATGCTGCGGGCCATCCGCCCGACGGACGGGGCTTTCAGAGGATGGGGAGAGGCCTTGAGAAGCTCCGCTTCCAGCCGGGTTTCTCCTCTCACCAGCGCGACCCGGCCCGGCTCCCACACCGCGGCCCTAGCCCCTGTATAGGTGGCGAGGCGGATCTCCCGTCCTTGGCTCCAGACCGAGGCAATGCAGCCTGTAAACCGCAGTCCCATGTAGGGAATCTCCGCCACCGACAGCATCACCCCGGCCGTGCGGTTCCCGAAGGTGTTGCACTGGCTCCAGGTGTACCGTTTCGGGAAGGAGTGCCCCCGGTCCCCTTCGATGTAGCCCGTCCCCCCATCCAGACAAAAGGTGTCCCCGTTCAGGGTAATCCAGCCGCGAAGGCTGTGGCCGAGGCTAACGACCGTATGCCGGCATTCCATACCCGGAGCCAAACGGAACGGCCCCATGATATCGGTCTGGGGCGGAGTAGGAAACCCGTAGCGGATCTCCCCATGCAGGGACAGGCCCTCCGCCTCCACGTGCAGGCGGACACCCTCGGGGGTGAACAGCGAATCCCTCACCCGGACGGCCGGGAGGTCCGGACGGCTGCCGAACCGTTCCAGGGGGCAGGGCAGGAACCAGGACCCCCGGCCGCTGATCACCTGCAAAAACGCGCCCCGTTCCCCCGTTTTATCGACAAAAAAGCCGGGGATCAGAGCCAGCGTCTCCTCTCCCCACTGATGTTTGAAATACCAGCCCTCAAAATAGGGCCCGCGTGCCTGCGCCATACTGCCGGCCTCCCATCGGATTCTTCGTATCCAGTATGGGCATGCGGGACCGGAAATATCCGGCAAAGCCCCTCTAGCCGAATCCGTTTGCGCTGGCCGGACATGGCGGCGTCTTTGCGGAGAAACGTTCAAAAAATGCGCCTTTCCTAAAACACCGCCCGCGCAAAAGCGCAGGCGGGTTCCGGCACTCGAAGAACCGGGGCCTATTCGTTCCCGGGCGGTTCCGCTTTCTCGACCATGGTGCGGATCACACGTTCCAGGATGATGGACAAACAGTCCTCTACCCGTTTACCTTTCAGCTCGGCAATGTCCCGGTATATCTTGTACAACTCGTCGCTGAGCTCCACCTTGCAGCTTTTCATATCGGTACCTCCCTTCATGAACTTTCAGGGATAATTTATCATGTTCAAAGTGCTATGCTTACATCAATGAAACGTATGTAGAAAATTTGATTGCAAATGAAGGGTGTCGGAATCGATCAACAGGTCATCAGCAAAATCGAGCGGAATGCCCGGATCGTTACCGACTACGAGCTGCTCTGCCGGGCGGACGAATTCGGACTATCCGTGGACGAACTGCTTGAGGGTCATTCATGATCGTATGACTGCCCCCATCTCTTGGGCCGTCACCCCTGTATGGATCGGTTCAGGTGATACGGCTGCCGGTTTCCATGGCCTCTGATAAGGGGCCAGTCATCCTTTCCATAGGGCAGCAAAAGGGAGCGCCGCAGCGCTCCCTTTTGTTCGAGTTCTAAAATTCGCGGCTTGCCGGACTATGCGTGCCGGCCCTTCCGCAAGGCCATGTAACCGCCCGCGACCGCACAGATCAGCACCAGTCCCCCTGCCACGCAGAACAGGGTCAGTATCAGCGGCGAAACAGCCGGAGGCTGTTTACCCGGGTTTTCGATCACTGTCGACGTGGCCCCAAACTGCCAGTACAGCCGGTCCGTCACCTGAACCGGATCCCCTGTATACGCAAACGCGCACCGCAGGGACACGGTATAGGATTTGGTCTTGCCGGGCGCGACCTGCACGGTCAAATCCAGTCCGCCGTCGTTGATGGCACTGTAGGGACCGCTGTACAAAACCGTGTTCCCGTCCCGGATCGTGATGGTCAAAGCCGCAAGATAATCGAGCGCATCCGGATCGTCATAAGGCAGCTCCACCTGGTCGAGCCGGACCGATGCATCGAGCCCCGTATTATTCTTGATGGTCAGGACCCCCTCGGTCCGTTTGGTCTGGCCGGCCGGGACGGTGGGATACTCCCAGAAAGCCGGATCGGCCGGGCTTTCCTCGATCACGCTGGTCCCCGCATTGTCCAGCAGGGTGAACTCCTTGACGGCGGACAGTTCTTCCGCCCGGGCGGGCGCCGCGCACAGGGCGCACAGCGTCAGGTAGACGGCCAGGAACGGCGCCGCTTTCATCCATATTTTCATCGTCCCCGCCCCCTATCCTTTCGGCGCCAGAAAACCTCGATAAGGCTCAGCACAATGGACAAGATTACAAACAGAGACGCCAGCACGATGATGAGGATCATCGACCAGAGCGGCACGCCGAAAAGCGGGCTCGGCTGGTTGAAATCGATGCGGGAGGCGGTGGTGGTGAAGGGCACGCCCGTTGTGGTGGTTGTGGTCGGTGCGGTCGGGCGGGACGGATCGGGTTCCGCCTCGGTGGGATCGGAGGAAAAGGGATCCGCCGCCTGCATGGCGCGGCGGACCTGATCCTCGGACAGCGGCGTTTCGTATACCGCCACATCGTCGAGAACGGCGTTTAAAAAGGGACCGCCGTCAAACCCGGCGCCGATTTTCATGTTCGGTGCGTCCAGCTCCGCGACCGACCGCACCAGCAGCTGCTTCTGCCACAGGCGTCCGTCGATATAAAGGAGCATCTCTTTCCCCGTGAGCACCACGGCGAGATGATGCCATTCTCCCGTCGGCAGGCCGTAGGATTCCGCACCGTCCGCCGCCGGATTCCACAGTTCCGTCAGGGTCCCCTTTTTCTGGGGATCGAAGGCATAGCCCACGTATACGCCGTCGAGAATGCGGCCCTGATCGTCCTTTTTGTCCGGGTTGCGCATATGGGGGGACAGCGTCAGAAAGCGGTCGGTTCCCTTGGCCACGGTGAAAATCCGCTGACCGTAAAGCCCGTCCGGATCCGCAGGATCCTGGGCCCCCTGCCAGTTGATCCAGGCGGTAAAGGTGAGCGAGGGGACGGCCATTTGTTTTTTCGGGATCTGGAGATATTCCGACACCCCGTCGAGCAGCAGGCCCTTGCCGTGCCGGCCGTTGTCGGTCCAGGTCATATCGTCGAGCGATGCCTTTTTCCCGTCTTTATAAAACGAGACATAGCTCGAACTTTCGCCCGGCTCGGTGATCACGTTCAGTTTATTGTTCACATAGCCTTCCCGGGCGGCCGACACGGGCAGTCCGGATAAAAAAGCCAGTGAGATCAGCGGCACCACCATCCATCGGGCACCGATCCGCCATCGTTTCTTCATGGTTGCCAGCCTTTCCGATAGGTTACTCCACAGGAAACTTTCTCTGTCTATTCTCCCCCATCCGCCCCGGTTTGTCAATGGGGATGGGCGGATTTCCCGGAATCTGCCCATCCGGTTTGCTCCGTACCCGTTGAGATGTTTCGGGCTGCATGCTATACTCTATGCATATGAAATGAGGAAATGGGGCGCGGCCATAATGGACAAAAATGAGATGCGGGCCATCGTCCGGCTGGCGATGCTGGACATTCCCGACGAGGAGCTGGACGCCCTGACGGCCGACATGGCCGGCCTCGTCGCCTTTGCGGACAAGGTGCGCGCCGTGCCCGTCTGCGCATCGGAAGAGGCGGAGCAGGCGGGCTGTCCCCTTCGGGCCGACGGTATCCGGCCATCCGCCGACCGCGGTGTCCTCCTCACCGCGGCCGGAGGCGGCGAGGACGGATTTTTCCCGGCTCCGGCCGGACGGGGGGAGACGCCATGATCCAGGGGCCGCTGACTGCCCTGCACGACGCTTTGGTCCGCCGCCGCTTTTCCTGCGCGGAGCTGACGGCTGCGTTCCTGGGCGCCGCAGAGCGGGAGAATCCGCATCTGAACGCTCTCATCACCCTCACACCCGGCGAGGCGATGGACGCCGCCCGGCGGGTGGACCGCAAGCTGGCGGCCGGAGAGCCTCTCCGGCCTCTCGAGGGCATCCCCATGGTCCTCAAGGACAACCTGTCCACCAAGGGGATCCGGACCACCTGCGCGTCCCGGATGCTGGACGAGTACCGGCCGGTTTACGACGCCGCGGTGTGGGAGCTCCTGGCGGGGGAAAACGCCGTCCTGCTCGGCAAAGCCAACATGGACGAGTTCGCCATGGGA
>CABQAA010000033.1 GCA_902461995.1 uncultured Oscillospiraceae bacterium
CGCAGGGCATATACAGAAGCACGAACGCCAGGAACGACAGAGCAGATACCGGGGAAAACACCCCTTGCAGCACCGCTGTCATCTCCATACCGGTGGGCAGATACAGGATGGTCAGAGTTCCCACCACCGCTTCCTTGGCGACAAATCCCGTCACAAGCGCCACCGACGCCTGCCAGAACCCGAAGCCGAGGGGCTTGAACAGCGGCGCGATAACCCGACCCAGAGAAGCGAGAATGCTGTCCCCCGTCTGCTCGGGCGGCAGCATCTGGAAGCTCGGACTGAAAGACTGCAGGAACCAGATCACCACCGAGGCGGCGAGCAGGATTGTCCCCGCCCGCACGGCAAAATCTTTGATCCGCTCATACAGATGCCGCCAAAGCGTCTTGAAGGTCGGCAGGCGGTAGGGTGGCAGTTCCATAACAAAAGGAGCGTGCCCGCCTTTGAGCACCGTCTTTTTCAGCAGCATGGCGCAGATGATGGCCACGATCAGCCCTGTCGCGTAGATGCCGAAGACCACCAGCCCCTGGTAGGCCGGGAAAAACGCGGCGATAAACAGCGCATAGACCGGCATCTTGGCCGAGCAGGACATGAAGGGGGTGAGCATGATGGTCATCCGGCGGTCCCGCTCGTTTTCGAGGGTGCGCGCCGCCATGATGGCCGGGACCGAACAGCCGAATCCCATCAGCATCGGGACAAACGACCGGCCGGACAGCCCGGTTTTGTGCAGCAGCTTATCCATGATGAACGCCGCCCGCGCCATATAGCCGCTGTCCTCCAGAATGGACAGGAAGAAAAACAGCAGCAGAATCTGCGGAAAAAAGGAGACGATGGATCCGACGCCTTTGATCACGCCGTCACACACCAAACTGATCGCCCAGCCCGAGGCATGCAGACCCGTCAGCCCCGCTTGGACCCACGGAGTGAATTTGTCAGTGATCAGCGCGTCCAGGCCGTCCGTCATCCAGGTACCCAGCGGACCGAAGGTGATGAAGAACACCAGGGCCATCACCCCGACGAACAGAGGCAGGGCCAGATATTTGTTGGTGACAACGGCGTCCACCTTGTCCGAAAGGGTCAGCTCCCCCGGCCCTTTCAGATGGGTAACGCATTCCTCGCACACCTTGCAAATGAAACGGTATTTCTGATCGGCGATAATCATGTCCCGCTCCCCATACTGGCTTTCCAGGGACCGGACGATCTCGTCGATCAGATGTGCCTCGCCGTCGCTGAGCTCGAGCGCCTCGATCGTGGGCGTGTCGTCGTCGATGAGCTTGACCGCCGACCAGCGCAGGGCCATTCCTTTGCGCATACAGGTCGGTTCAATGATGTCTTCGATCCGGAGAATCGCCTCGAGCACCCGGCCGGTGTAGATTTCATCGATCACATGGGTGGAGCGGTATTCGGCCGCGTGATGCTCCCGCCGTTCATGCAGCTGGTGGCTTATGTAGGGATTCATCCCGTATTTTTCGCTGATCCGGCCGGCGAGCCGCTGTTCGTCGAAGGGCGCCAGCGGCACGGCCGCCCTTTCTACCCCGTCGTGATGCGCCCGGTCAACAAGCTCCTTGATTCCCCGTCCCCGGCTGGCCGCAACCGGCACGACCGGAATGCCGAGCCTGTGTTCGAGCTTCTGCACGTCGATTTCCATCCCCCGGCTTTTCAGCATATCCATCATGTTGAGGGCAATGACCATCGGCCGGCCCAGCTCGGCCAGCTGCAGGGTGAGATAGAGATTCCGTTCGATGTTGGTGGCATCCACCACATCCACAATCACGTCGGGATTCTCTTGAATAACAAAATTCCGCGTCACCATTTCTTCCGCGGAATAGGGAGACAGGGAATAGATGCCCGGCAGATCCACCACCGTGACGTCCTGCCCGTGGGATTTGAGACCTCCCTCTTTTTTCTCCACCGTGACCCCCGGCCAGTTTCCCACATATTGATTGGAACCTGTCAATTCGTTGAACAGGGTGGTTTTGCCGCAGTTTGGGTTTCCGGCCAGGGCATAGACCCGTTTACTCATGGTTCATCGAGGCCTTTCTTATCAAATTCTTGAGACATATTTAGGCCCGTGCCGGTCAATCCTGTGTCTCTACCGTAATCTCCTTCGCTTCCGACCGCCGGATGCTGAGTTCATATCCGCGCACATTGAGTTCCAGCGGATCCCCCATCGGCGCAGCCTTCCGCAGAATCACCAGCGCCCCCGGCGTGATCCCCATATCGATAATGCGGCGGCGAAGGGCACCCGCGCACCCCAGTCCCGTCACCACTGCCGATTCGCCGATTTTCATATCGTTGACTGTCTTTTGCATAAACATACCCCGTTTTCTGGTATCGACGTAGGTTAGCACCTGCTAATTTTATCACAATCACCACACAGCGTCAATGAAAAAATGTCGATCCGGCCGCATAAAACGATAGCGAAATTAGCTAAATTCTCCTCTCAATATTTTTATATTATCTCGCAAGTTTTCACAAGGAGAAACGTTGACAAAAAATACAATATTTGGTATTATTGGTCTGGAAAGGAAGAAACTCGACAAAATCCGCCGACAAACCATGACGAAACAAGGAGGAATCCGCCGTGAAATCCACCGGTATCGTTCGTAAAATCGATGATCTTGGCCGTATTGTCCTTCCCATTGAGCTGCGCCGTACATTGGAAGTCAGTGAACGCGATCCGCTCGAAATCTTCATCGAGGACAACACCATCATCCTCAAAAAGTACCAGCCTGCCTGCATTTTCTGCGGTAATGCCAAAGATGTTGTCACCTACAAGGGCCGCAACATCTGCCCCGCCTGCATTGAAGAGATCTCCAAAAAACTCGGCGACGAGTAATATCTTTCCAGTAAAAGCCTCCGTCAAACTTGCCGATGACGGAGGTTTTTTCTTTCATTTCGGATACCAAAGTTCGGAAATTTCAAAAAAGCTCTTGACGAATTTTCAAAACGTGTGTATAATGCGGCTAAACGAACATAACAACAGACTTGGAAGAGAAGAGTAGGCCTCCGCGTCATTTCCAGAGAACCCGGGCAGCTGAGAACGGGTAATGACAACGCCGCCGAACATGGTCTCGGAGTCGCGCGGCCAACCCCGGGGGAATCCTCCGGATTTAAGCTGCGACGGGTGCGCCCGTTATCGCGTCAGGGTATGAACCGGTCCGGCCGGGAGTACCCGTCAAGGCCCGTTTCCGCGAGGAACGGGTGAACTAAGGTGGTAACACGAAGCATCGGCTTTCGTCCTTGGAATATCCAAGAACGAAGGCTTTTTTTGTTTCCGCGGATCAAACCCTAGAAAGGCTGTGAAGATATGGAACCCGCCATCCGCATCGAAAATCTGACCAAAATTTTCCCGTCCGGCGGCGATGTAGCCGCACTGCGTGGCGTCAGCCTGGACGTCGCATCCGGCGATATCTTCGGGATCATCGGTATGAGCGGCGCAGGAAAAAGTACCCTGCTGCGCTGCATCGCGATGCTCGAGATCCCCACCGAGGGCCGGGTTCTCATCGAGGGGACCGATATTGGGGAACTCAAAGGCCGGGCAGCCATCGCTCACCGCAAGGAAGTCGGCGTCATCTTCCAGGGATATAACCTTCTCATGCAGCGGACTGTCCGCCGCAACGTCGCTTTTCCGCTCGAACTCAATCGGCTTTCCAAGACAGCCGTTCGCGAACGGGTGGATCAGCTGCTCGATCTGGTAGGACTTTCCGACAAGGCGGAGGCCTATCCCGCCCAGCTTTCGGGTGGGCAGAAGCAGCGGGTCGCCATTGCCCGTGCCCTGGCCAGCGACCCCAAAATTCTTCTTTGCGACGAACCCACCTCGGCCCTGGATGCTATGACGACCGGTGCCATCCTCGATCTTCTGCGGGACATCAACCGTCGTCTCGGGGTCACGGTGATCATCATCACCCATGAAATCGGAGTCGTCAAATCCATCTGCAACCGGGTCGCCGTGATCGACGCGGGCCGCATCGCCGAATGCGGCGATACCGAAACCGTCTTTGCCGCCCCGCAGAGCCGGATGACACGAATGCTTTTGGGGATGAAAGGAGACGATGAGACATGATCGAAACCCTCTCCCGGCTATGGGAAACATATGGGATGATGTTGCTTGAAGGAACGGGCAGCACCCTGTATATGACCTTTGCCGCCACCCTGTTTGCTTATCTCATCGGTCTTCCCCTGGGCGTCCTGATGATCCTCACGGCCAAGGACGGCATCCGGCCTCATCCGGTTTTGAACGCTGTCCTGGGCTGGGTGATCAACATCGGCCGCTCCATCCCCTTCATCATCCTGATCGTCGCGCTCATCCCCCTCACCCGCCTGATCA
Organism: uncultured Oscillospiraceae bacterium; assembly: GCA_902461995.1. Taxonomy (GTDB): domain Bacteria; phylum Bacillota; class Clostridia; order Oscillospirales; family Acutalibacteraceae; genus UMGS1623. Next base: position 4,328 of record CABQAA010000033.1, read on the forward strand.
CCGGAACCTCTATCGGCCCCACGGCCGCCATCGTTCCCCTGGTCATCGGCGCGGCACCTTTCGTGGCCCGCTTGGTCGAGACGTCCCTGAAGGAAGTCGATCCTAAAGTGGTCGAAGCCGCGCAGACCATGGGAGCAACCGGCTGGCAGATTGTCTGGAAGGTTCTGCTGCCCGAGTCCATCCCTTCTCTGATCCGGGGCACCTCCATCTCCACCATCACCCTGATCGGCTACTCCGCCATGGCGGGCACGGTCGGCGGCGGCGGGCTTGGAGACATCGCCATCCGGTACGGGTACCAGCGATATCAGCGGGACGTGATGATCGTCACCATCATCCTGCTCGTCATCATCGTACAGATCATTCAGTTTTTGTTCGGCCTGTTGGCCAAAGCCATCGATAAACGCTCATAATTCCATTCATATTTATTAAGAAAGAGGGACTTTATCATGACCATCGCGAAACGCCTCCTGACGGCCGCTGCCGCGGCCCTGCTGCTACTCTCCCTGTCCGCCTGCGGCAGCAAAAAAGATGACAAAACCATCACCGTGGGGGCTTCCCCCGATCCGCATGCCCGCATTCTCAAAGCGGCCGAGCCGCTGCTCAAAGAAAAGGGATACACCCTCGTCATCCGGGAGTTTTCGGATTATGTCCTGCCCAACACCGCGCTGGAAGAGGGATCCTTGGATGCCAACTTCTTCCAGCATGAGCCCTATCTGCTCGATTTCAACAAAGAAAACAAAACCCACCTCGTCGCGGCCGCCACCATTCACTATGAACCCATGGGCATCTACGCCGGCAAGAGCGATTCCCTGGCTGATATTCCGGACGGCGCCAAAATCGCGGTTCCCAGCGATACCACCAACGAAGCCCGCGCCTTGCAGCTGCTTGAGCAGAACGGCCTGATCAAGCTCAAGGAAGGATCCGGCCTTTCCGCCACCAAGACCGATATCGCGGAAAATCCCCACAACATCCACATCATCGAAACCGAAGCCGCTCAGGTTCCCCGTACCCTGGACGATGTGAACTTCGCCGTTGCGAACGGAAACTACGCGATCTCGGCCGGCATCACGGGCAAGCTTTTGGTCAAAGAAGGCACAGCCACGAACTACGGCAACATCGTTGCCGTCAAGGAGGGGCAGCAGGACTCTGAAAAGATCAAAGCCCTCGTCGAGGCGCTCAAATCCGATACGGTCCGTCAGTTTATTGTACAGGAATTCGGCGAAACCGCCGTCCCGATGTTTTAAACCCATACAGTCGCTGAAACTCCCCTGCGTATCATTGGATACGCAGGGGAGTTTTTCATTTTAAAGGATTGTATCTATCCCCCCTTCTCCTGGGACGGAGATTTTTCCTTTTTTAGGGGACAGCCGGATTCGGCGATTTTCTTCCCGGACAGGCGCAGATACCCGGTGGCTCAGCAGCAGTCCTTCCGTCTCATGCAAGGTTTTGCTTCTCGCGGTTCATGTTTCCGGCTTGTCATGCATATATATAAAGCATTCATATGAAAGGCGTGATGTATGATGAACTCCAATCCCCTTTCCAATCAGAGCCTGCAGGAGATGATGGAACGATACCGTCAGGAGATGATGCAGCTCAGAGGCCGCAGCTCTCTGCCTCCGGAACCGGCTGAGGAGGCGCCGCGCTTTCCGGTAAACGCCGAAGAAGCGGACGCCATGCAGGAGGGAGACGGCGTGCAGCTGGTCCCGCCTATTCCCATGCCGCTTGTAACCGACGAGCCGGAGGCGGCCGCCCCGGCTCCCAAACCGAAAAGCCCGAGAACCCCCCTCCCCTTCACCCCGCCCGAAACCGTGGACGATCTGCCCATGCGGAACAATCCTCCGGCCGTAACGGTGGAGCCGGAAGAACCCGCGTATTACATGCCTGGAGAGGATACCCCGGCCATAGACCTCGCGGAACCCGAAGGCAATGTCGACGAGCAAATACGCGAAGAGATGATGGAGGGTATGCGTCCGGACGGCAACGAAATGGACATCACGAACAGCGCCCCTAGGATCATCCCGGTTGAAACCGCCTATCCGCCTGAGAACGATCTCGCCACCCTGCAGGTGCGGGTATACAAGGCGCGCGGGGCGGTGCCCATTCAGAACGCCGTGGTGACCATCACAGGCAAAAATCCCGAAAACGACCTGCAGTATGTCGCACTGACAGATGCCAACGGCTTCAGCCCTCCTGTCGTTCTTCCGGCTGTGGACCGGAAGCTCACTCTCCAGCCATCCGAGAATATCCCTGTAACCACCTATGATGTGTTGGTTGTCGCGCCGGGTTATTTCCGGGTGCGCAACCGCAATGTTCCAGTCTACGGCGGCACCTCAGCCATCCAGCCGGTCGAACTGATCCCTCTTCCCGAAATGATCGATGGAACCGAAGAACAGACCTTCTACGGTTCGGGACCGCAGGATCTGTAATGCGAAAGGAGGCACCCCCGTGACGGGAGAACCCTATATTCCGGAGACCATCACCGTCCATTTGGGCGCGCCGGACTCAAATGCGCAGAATGTTACCGTCTCCTTTCCGGATTATATCAAAAACGTCGCGTCCAGTGAAATCTATCCCACCTGGCCGGAAAACGCGATTCGCGCGAATGTTTACGCTCAGATTTCCTACGCGCTCAACCGCGTCTATACCGAATGGTATCGCAGCAAGGGATACGATTTCGATATCACCAACTCCACCCGCTACGATCAGGCCTTTGTACAAAACCGGGATATCTACGACAACGTCAGCGATATTGTGGACGATATCTTCAACAACTATGTCCGCAAAGAAGGCAGCGTGGAGCCGTATTTTACCCAGTACTGCAACGGCACCACCGTCACCTGTGACGGTTTGTCCCAGTGGGGCACCGTGCCATTGGCCGAGCAGGGATACAGTCCCTACCAGATTTTGACCAACTTTTATGGGGACGACATCGAAATCGTCACCAACGCCCCTGTCCGGATCAACGCACCCTCCTATCCCGGGGTCCCCCTGCGGATTGGGGATGCGGGCAACGACGTCCGCAGCAAGCAGATCCAGCTCAACCGCATTTCCAACAACTACCCCGCCATCCCCAAAATTTATCCCGTGGACGGAGTATTCGGGCAGGAAACGGAGAACGCGGTTAAAGAATTTCAGCGGATCTTCAATCTGACGCCCGACGGCATCATCGGCAAGCAGACCTGGTACCGGATCGCCTATCTCTATACGAGTGTCAAGCGGCTGACTGAACTGGACAGCGAAGGAATTCCCTTTGAGGATGTGGAGCTGCAGTATTCCACCCTGCTGCGCTATGGGGATACCGGGGACGAGGTGCGGATCATCCAGTATTTCCTCGCCGTCATCGCGGATTTCTATGAGACCGTCCCGCCGGTGGACGTCACCGGCACGTTCGACGATCAGACCAGAGCAGCCGTCGTCGCTTTCCAGAAGACCTTCGGACTCGACCCGGACGGCGTGGTTGGCCGCTTGACCTGGCAGGATATGTACCGGGCTTACCGCGGTATTATAGACAGCATGGAGCCGAGCTCCATTCGTGTCGCCCTTTATCCCGGCACCGTGCTCCGCCTCGGATCTCAGGGGGAATACGTTAGCATTCTGCAGGAATATCTGAGCTTTATCTCCACGAGTATTCCCGAAATTCCGGAAGTACCTGTGACCGGTGTTTTTGGAAATCAAACACAGGCCGCTGTTATCGCGTATCAGAATCTAGTCGGATTGGAACCGAGCGGCAACGTCGGCCCCCTAACCTGGAACAGCATCGCCAGCCTTTACGGCGATCTGCGCTTTGGATTCGACAAGCAGCCGGGCCAGGATCCCGGCTATACCATTCCGGCCGTCTCCACGGAGGCAGAGCCTTGAACCCATAGAAAGGCAGGAGGAGCCTATGGCTTATACAGACGAGGACAGACGCAATCATATCCGTGAGGTGCAGGAATACCTGCGTGCCATTTCGTTTTTTGACAAACGTATCCCTCCGATCGGCGTGGACGGCTTTTTCGGCCCCCAGACGGAAGAAGCCGTCGCCGCCTATCAGCGTGCCCGCGGTCTGCGTGAAACCGGCGTGGTCGATCAGGAAACCTGGAATTATTTGGTGACGGAATACCGAATTATCCAAGATTTGCAGGCGCCCGCGCGGTGTATCAGTCCCTTTCCCTCCGTCACCTACGTCATCCGCCCGGGCGATGAGGGAAATCTGGTTGTCATTCTGCAGGTCGTGCTCGACGAATTGGGAAAACTGTACCCCAACCTGTCGCGCATTCCGATCACCGGCCATTACGATACCCGAACCACCGAAGCGGTTAAAGCCTTTCAAGAGCTGTCCCATCGGGACCCGACCGGAGAGGTATCCAAGTCGGACTGGGATAAACTGGCCGATGTGTTCAACGCCCGCACCTCCCCTTGACCGGGATATCCGCCCGGCAAAGCGGTGAGCGCGTACGCTGCCGGTCTGCTGAGACGGCATTCGCATTGCCATTGCTTATTATAGGTAAAAAAGCTCGGACATTTTAAACAGGAGAGTGGTTGCGTGAAAAAAGCCACTTTTATTAAAAACGCCTTCATTCTCACCGCCACTTCCCTGTTGCTGCGGACGATCGGGATTTTTTTCCGCATCTATATGTCCAACAAGGTCGGCGCCGAAGGCATGGGTTTATACCAGCTGATTTTCTCCATCTATGTTCTCGGCTCGACCTTTGCGACATCCGGTATCTCCACCGCTGTCACCCGTCTGATTGCGGACGAACTGGTCTGCGGCACCCCCAAGTCGGTGCGGCACATCCTGCACCGCGCCATCGCGCTCAGCCTGTTGATCGGCATCGCCTCCACCGCCTTGATTTTCTTCGGTGCCGACATCATCAGTACCTACTGGATCAAAGATATGCGGGCGGTGCCCGCACTGAAAATCCTTTGCTTCAGTCTGCCGTCGATGGGGGTGTCCTCCTGCCTGCGCGGGTATTTTATCGCCCGCCGCAAGGTGGGCAATCCATCCAGGGCGCAGATTCTCGAGCAAGCGGTCCGCATCGCCGTGGTCATGCTTCTCATCGACCGGTTTGCCTCCATGGGGATCGCCTACGCCTGCATGGCCGTCATGATCGGCGACACCATCGCGGAATTCGCCTCTTGCGGGCATATGGCACTCGGATACTTCCTGGATCGGAGGAAGCTGAAAAGCGAGACATTCAGCACCCTTGCCAAGAAACCCTCCTATCCGGTTGTCCGGCGGATCCTCTCCATTTCCGCCCCGATCACGGCCGGGCGCTACCTCAATTCCATCCTGCGGACGATTGAGAACATCCTTGTCCCAGGCTGTCTGGCCAAATACACCTCATCCAAAGAAACCGGACTGGCACAATTCGGCATGCTCAAGGGCATGGCGATGCCTCTCATCTTTTTCCCCGCCTCGTTTCTCAACGCCCTTTCCACCCTCCTGGTTCCGGAAATATCCTCCGCCGCGGCAATGGGACATAAAGGAACGGTGAACCGGGCGGTCAAGCACACCCTGCACATCACACTGCTCGCCTCTATTCTTATCAGCGGCGTATTCGCCGTGTTCGCCAAAGAATTCGGCGTGATCCTATATGGCAGTGAAGAAGTGGGCTTTTATCTGCAGGTGCTGGCTCCCCTGACTCCAATTATGTACCTGGAAAGCGTCGTAGACGGTATTTTGAAGGGCCTTAACCAGCAGGTCAGCTCCCTGAAGTACAGTGTCGCCGATTCCGCCCTGCGTATTCTCCTCATCGTTTTTCTGGTACCCATACGCGGTATGGAAGGCTTCCTGTTCATTATGGTTCTAAGCAATATTTTCACGTCGTTTCTCAACATCCACCGCCTGCTGTCCGTCACCGGGGTCAAGCTCGTGTGGGGCCAGTGGATTCTCAAACCTCTTCTGGCCATTTCGACAGCCGGAGCGGCCGCTATGCTGTTCGGCCGGTTTCTGCCGACAGAACATATCCCCATGCTCGTATGGCTGATCGTCGGCGTGGTGTGCCTGTGCTTGATATACGGAATTCTCCTTCCCTTGCTTGGCTGCATTACGCGTGAGGATCTGCACCGCACTGTCAGCCGTTAATCGGATAAAACGCTCTTAAGCGTCCGGATTTGACAATCACAGTCAAGCTCGGACGTTTTTCCTATGTTTTCCAAATATGTCTTGATTTTCCGATTCAAATAGCCTATACTAATTGATATCCAAATAATTGGCAATAAATTATTGGATCATGGGCTGCTAATCGGATTTTCATTACGATTTGAGGCTGTTTTTTTGCGATTTCTTCGGCAATATGCAATGCATATTGCCGAAGAAATCCCGCACAATTCCAGAATATATTGTGATTCTATCTCATAATTCATAAATCGTCTGTTTGTCATCAGTGTTTTTCATTTTTTATACGAAAAAGAAGTGAAATGCATTTCACAGAAAAGAGGTGATCCTATGGAGCAAGGGCCCATGGAAGACGCTTACCTGCGTTTTCTTTCCGGTGAAATGGAAGCCTTCGACAGTATTATGACGGAGTACCAGGCACCTCTCATCCGCTTCATTGCGCGGTATGTCGGCAGTGCATCGGTCGCGGAAGATTTGGCAGAAGACGTCTTTGTGGAAATTCTGCTGCATCGGGAACGGTACAATTTCAAAGTAAAACTGAAAACGTATCTTTTCACAATTGCACGCAATACAGCGATCGATTACATTCGTAAAAATAAACGGACCGCGCCATACGAACTGGATGAAGACCTGCTTTCCAGTACAGAGCTCCTGGCATCACCGGAAGATCACGTTCTGGCACGGGAACAGAAAGAGCGGATTTTGGAATTGATCCGGAGCGTCAAAAATGATCAGGGCACGGCTTTATACCTGACGTTGATAGAGGGCCTATCCAATGTGGAAACGGCCCGAATTATGAAAAAGTCCAAAAAGCAAATCGAAAATCTGTTGTTCCAGGGTAAACGAAAACTCCGCGCGATGATCGAGAAAGAAGGTATACTCACATGAAAACGACACAGCAGTTCTGTGAGAGTGTTTATCATAAATACGCCCTTGAATTGGAAAGGCAGCACGAGAAACAGCGCGTTCGTCTGATGTTCGTGCAGCGTTCCGCCGCTGCTGCAGCGGTTGTAACGGTCGCCGTCGGCACCTCTGTGTTTGTGTTCCGGACAAAAGACAATAAGCTGCCGGTCGGACCGGACACCTCCGTTTCCGATTCCAAAAATCCGGTGAAACAGAAAGTGGTCTCGGCTCAAACCATGGGGTTGATAGCGGACACGACACCTTTCATGGTGGATGTTCCCCCGGCCGGTCAAATTCAGTACAGCGGTGCGTTGAAAACTGCACTCGAATCTGAAACGGATGAGACGGTGCTCTTCCGCGTCGCGCTTACCTTCTTTGGCGATGAAGAAGCGAACACCGCGGCGCGCGAATCGTTGACGGCCAAAGGCCTGTCTGTGGAGGATGCCAGTTTTGATATCGAAGGGGACTGTGTGGTCACCGTCGGCCGGGATGAGCTGCCCCAGCTGATCAACGACAGCGTCGGCACGCGCGCCCGCCTGGCTCCCACGGCCAGACCGGAGGGCTACGACCGCCGCTTGGGTGATCTCGCCGCAATCTGGCTGGATACGGCCGGAGACGTGGATACGCTCCATGTCGTGATCCACACCGCTTGGAACAGCAACGCGGCTATTCCGAACGCCGATCTCTTCCGCGAAGACGATCTGCTCGCCCTCGTCGACGGCCTCGTTCTCC
>CABQAA010000034.1 GCA_902461995.1 uncultured Oscillospiraceae bacterium
CCGCTGCTCCATCCTCCGAAGCGGTATCCCTCTTTGACAAAGGGACACGCCGGCAGAGTCAGCTTGGCACCTTCCTCCAGGGAGACCCCCTCCGGGGCCGTCCCCGTAACGCCCTCCCCGCCACTGTAGGTGACCGCGTAGGTCGGAGCCGCCGGTTCCCTCCAGTCTGAAGCCTGCACCGCCTCGCCGGCTGTCATGGAAGCGGTGTACAGCTTCCCATCCACCAGACAGGTCAACGCCGCTTCCCCGGCAGGCAGATACAGGTAAAACGCGAGATCGTTTTCATGATAGGCCGGAAACGAAACAGACTCTCCGTCAACAGTAAAGGTTTTTTCAGCCGCTCCAGCCGGCAGAACGACGGCCGTGGAAAGAAGCACGATTCCACTGCTGTTTGTGGCGTTGGTCAGAGCTTCCGCCGCATCCTGCCTTACGGTTTTGACCGAGGCTTTCCAACCGAGAATCACCGAAGCGGATCCCGAGGCGGACGCACCATTGCCGATGATATCGGCTACGGCATGGGAGGTGGACGCGGTCACGACGCCGCCTGTGACCGTGACCGAAACTGTCCCCGAAGCATCCAGTCCGTTGCCGATACCCGCGGCGTTTGTGCCTCCCGCGGCGCAGACCACACCGCCCGATATCCGGACATCCACGGCCGCCGCGCTGTTCCGGCCTGAGCCGATGCCCGCACCGCCGTCCGCGCCGTTGGATCCGCCCTGAGCGGTCACGGTGCCGCCCTCAATCACGACGGAAGCGGGCGCGCTGTTGGTGCCGCCGATACCCGCGCCGGTTTTCAAACCGGTCGCCTGAACGGTGCCGCCTGTTATGACGACACGGCCGCCCGACACATCCAGACCCGGGCCGATGCCGCCCCGGTCGGCCTGGGCGGTTACATGGCCGTCCGTAATGCGGATTTCCGCCGCATAGCCTTTGAAGCCGCCGCCAAGCCCCGCGGCATTCCCCGTACCTTTGGATACCACCGTGCCGCCGCTGATGAGGATGGTACCGCCGGCCGCTTCACGTCCGGTGCCGATTCCGGGGCCGTTGTCCCCTCCGGTGGCCTCCACCGTGCCGCCGGTGATCTCCACGTCAGCATAGGAAAACCGTCCGCCGCCGATCGCCGCCGCGTTGGAGCCTCCTGCGGCGGTTACGGTACCGCCCTGGATCACGATTTTGCCTCCGACACCCGGAGCTGCGGCGCTGGCCCCTCCCTGGGCGCCGATAGCCGGGCTGTAGGCGCCTCCGGTTACATCCAAAGACGCTTCGTCGCTCTCGCCGCTGATAATCAGGGTGCTGCCCTCATCTACCTGGATCCCGCAGCCGTTGCCCGCTGTACGGGTTACGCGGTTCGTCCCGCGGAGCACCAGACGCAGGGTGGAATTCCCGGCCACGCGTATCAACGCGCGCCCCTGATTGGTGCTGAGAACCGCGCTGTCGAGCAGGACCGACGCATCGGCCCCACCGTTTACGGTAATCGGACTGGCGCTGCCGATGGTGAAGTCCGTGTTACCTGTGATACGGTACGTCCCCGTATGTTCCTGCAGGGTTCCCCCGGTGAAGGTATAGCCCTTCGCGCCGATGGTCACGCCCTTGGAGCCGTCCGCCGCAAAGTTCAGGGTTTGCTCTCCCTGGGCATACACGGTCGCCATCGGCGAGACCATCAGCAAACCGAAGGCCAGTACCATCCCGGCCGCTCCTGCCCGGATTCGTTTCATATTCACGTTCACTCCTCTTTTCCCATTCTCAATAGATTAATCCCAGCCCATGATCGCCCTTACCTGTTCGGTGAGTTTTTCGGCGGCATACTGATGTCCATAGGTGCTCGCATGGTTGCTGCCTCCGTCGGTATTCTGGGGCAGGCGCACATAATGCACCGTGATCCCCTCCGCTCCCAGCTGCTCAAAGGTTTTGACCAGCAGCGGATGCATGGTGGACGCCTGCAGACCATACGTCCACACGATCTCGGCGCCGGGATTGTTCCGTTGGACCTGCGCGATCAGCTCCCGGACGCCTGCTATGAATTCTTCATCCGTCAGGGACCCGCCCCGGCGGCGGAAATTGTCGTCGTTGCTCCCGAGATTGATGACCACCAGATCTGGACGCCAGCCGGAAAAATCCCAGGGCTTTTCGCTGTCGCGGCGGTAAGAGGCTTTTTCATAAATACGGGAAATCCTCCAGTTTTTATCGTCTGCGCCGGCCGCCACTCCCCAGCCGGACACAGAAACCACCTGGCAATCCGCCCCGACGGCCCTGGCCGTGAGCGCCGCGTACGTGTTGGCGCCGTCCTCTGTTTTGCAGCGGTCCTGAATCGTCCCGCCGCTATCCTCGCTGCCGAGGCCGCAGGTCAGGGAGTCGCCGATGAATTCGATCCGCCTTTCCGGTGCCGGAACCGTTTGGAGTTCTCCGGTAAAGGTCAGGGACTGCGCGATCACCAGATTGCTCGTGGCGGCTGTCCGTTTGGTCAGTTCGATGGTATGCTCCCCTTCCGGAAGATCCGACGCCAGCGGGTAGGTCTTCACGCCGGGGTCCATCCGGAATACCGCCGCTTGTTTCCGGTTTCCGTCCACCACCACCTCAAAATAGGCGTCCTTTCCGCTGTCCAGATTCGCGGTCAGCAATACATCACCCGTAAACCGTCCCCGAATATCCAGCCCCGACGCTGTCCAGTCCAGGGACACCCCCTCGCCGATGACCGACGAACGCCCTTTGACTTTGACCTTGTCTCGTATGGATGCGAGCGAATAGGACACGGGCTTCGGTTCTCCGCTCGTCGGGGCTGTCGGTGCGATGCTTTCGAGGCCGGCCGTCGTCTCACGGCTGTCGGACGTTTCCGCCGCAGGGGCAGAAGACGGGCTCGGCCCCGATGAACAGCCCGTCAGAAACAGTAGCGTAAACAAAAACACACCCATCTTTTTTTTCATACCCGCTCCCATCATGCTGCCGGCTCGGAAGAGCCGCTGGCATCCACAAGCGTGATCGTCAGTTCTCCCAATGGAACTTTGTACAGCAGGCGCACCATCACCGTTCCATCCGCATTGACGTAACGGCTGTTCTTCAGCGCATCGGAATCGCTGACGGTCGCTTTATCCAGCCCGGCCTCCGTCAGGGCCTGCCCATATGCCTCGAAATCCTCCGCCTTCACATCCCGGAACAGGACGATGGAAGACGTGGTTTTGATCTCGGATTTGTCGGCGGCGAAGGTTCCGGCGGTGAACTCCGGTATATCGGCAAACACGGCATTATCCGGCCAGTGCTCGAGCGGGATCCCCGCCGGATAGCTGGAGGCCGTCTCTTTCCCGCCGCAGGCTGACACGGCAAGGCACAGCGCTATCACCGTCAGGAAGGCCAGCCATTTGCTTTTCACTACATCATCCGTCCTTTCTGAGCAGCCCGGGCCGCTTTATTTGTTGTTCTTGGCCGCCTGTTTCTGATCGTAGTATTCCTGATAAAGCCGGGTGATCTCCTCCAGCCGGTAGTTGCTGTACAGGGCGTCGATACAGGCCTGGTACTCCGCGTCGATATCACCTCCGTTGTTGATGAGGCGGAACATGACCCCGCGTGCGTACCCGACATATCCCAGATCGTAGTTGCCCTCCAGCACGGCCGGCGGCGTTTCATAAACCGAGACATACCAATCTTTCTCGTACTGCCGCCGGATGGCATAGGCATCCAGCGCCTTCTGTGTGCACCAGGCGCGGATCGGATCCTCCAGCAGGAACGGCAGCGCGTAGGTGCTGGTTACGCCGTCGGATATCAGCAGGTTTGCGTCGGACTTATAGGGTTCAAGGGCGTCCATGCCGATTTCCGTCTCGCTGGTATAGCCCCAATGCTTGCCTTCAAACCCGTTGCGGATCGTGGTGGCGTTATCGTAATCGGCCAGGAAATTGAGGTACACCATCGCGGCGGCCGGATCTGCGCTCGCAGCGGAAATACAGGTGTAGCGCTTGACTTCGGGATTGTTGCCGCACAGATAACCGGACGTGCCGCCCGGTCCCACCGGCGGCGCGATGCCGATCCATTCGGCGGAAGGATCGTTTGTATAGATCGCGTTGTTTTCCGATACATACCAAAGCTGGTCGTTGGTCACGCCCACCTTGCCGTCGGCGACGAGCTGGTTGAGAGCCGTACGGTCCATGGTGTTCCAGTTGTTGGGCAGCAGGCCCTCTTCTTTCAGGCTGCGCAGATATTTGATGGCCGCCTTGACCTCCTGCTGCGCACCGCCGAAAACCACCTTGCCGTCCTTGTCAAAGGTCCAATAGCCGGGGTTGCAGTTGAAGGCCGGGAAAATGCCAAAGAAAGAGGCGATATGGTTGACACAGCCAAGGCCGATGGTATCGTCCAGCCCGTTGCCGTCCGGATCGTTGTATACAAAGGCATGCAGCATGTTTTTGAAATCCTCGGTGGTTTTCGGCACCGACAGATTCAGGTTGTCAAGCCAGTCCTTGCGGACCATCAGCATATCGAAGTCGGTCTCGATATTCGAGTTGATCGCATACAGCTTGCCGTCGGAATAGCGCAGGGAATCCAGCTGATCCCAGGTGCGGTAAGTCGTGATGTTTGGCGCGTATTCCCGGATCAGGGGATCCAGATCCGCCAGCATCCCCTGTTTGGCCAGCGTGTTGTAGAGGCCGAACAGGCCGGAGCCCAGCGAAAAGATATCGGGCAGGGTGCCCGCGGAGGCCATCAGCTCGATCTGGCTCTGGACGTCCGCTCCGGACAGATAATACAGCTCGACTTCGAAACCGAGTTTCTCCTTGATCCATTCCCCCATCATATTGCCTTCGGGAACCTGCCGGCCTTCGGTCTGTACCATGATTTTATTGACCTTGGGCGTGTAGGCGGCGGAGGATCCGACGGAGGTTTCACTGACGGCCGAAGCGGGTGTGCCGGACGATCCCGCGGGCTGCGGTTCCTTTGGCGTGCAGCCGCCCAGCGCGGCGGCCGTCAGAAGGGCCGCCAGACATACGGACAACGTTTTTTTCATGGAGTACCATTCCTTTCCAGCTGACTGCAAATTTTCAGCGAGTTCCGGCACAGCCGGAATGGCGGCCTACCGGCCGCCGGGACACAACTTCTGCTGCCGGAGGAACCGTTGCGTTTCCTTCCGGCATGCACGCCTCCCAAACTCCCTTCGTTTGTTCAGAATATGGAACGCGGCGTTTCAGGCCGCGGTGGTGCCGGGTTATCCTTTGATGCCGGAATATGTCATGGTTTCCATGACCTTGTTTTTCATGATGACAAAGACCACGATGGTCGGCACTGTCGTTAGGAAGGTAGCCGCCGCCATGGCGCCGGTCCGCGCGATGGTCCCGGCGCCGCCCGAAATGGTCTGCAGCGCCAGCGGCAGGGTCTTCATCGACTGGCTGGACGTATAGATCAGCGGCGTCATGTAATCGTTCCAGTTGCTGACAAACGAGAGCACCGCCAGCGTGGCCCATGCGGGTTTGACATTGGGCATCACCATCCGCCAGAACAAATACCATTCCCCCGCCCCGTCGATCCGGCCCGATTCCAGGATATCGTTGGGAAACTGTTCAATAAACTGTTTCATCAGGAAGAAGTTATAGGCCACCGCCACTTTGGGGAGGACCAGCGCCCAATAGGTGTCGATCAGATGCAGGGAATTGACGATCATATACGTCGGAATCGCCGTGACATGGGGAGAAAACATCAAAACCGCGATGACGAGCGAAAAGATGAAGTTGGCCCCCGGCAGGCGGTACTTAGCCAGGGCGAAAGCACCCATGCTCGACAGCACCACCGTTCCCACCACCACCGTGACCGATACCCATACGCTGTTGAATATGTATCGCGTAAAGGGCACGACCGAACTGCTCACCGAGGTCAGCAGATCACCGAAGTTCTTGACAGTCGGATGCCGCACAAAAAACTGCGGAGGATATACGAAGAGTTCATCCAGCGGCTTGAACGCCGTGCTGACCAGATACACGAGAGGAAGAGAGGTAAAGAGCAGCAGCAAAATCAAACAGATATACCCCAGACACGCTCCCGGTCTCAGGCGAAACCGCCTGCCCACCCGGATGGTCAGCGCACCCGAAACCTGAGCCATATTCCGTGTCCTCCTTATTCATCCGATTTAAAAATCCGCATGGCGATCCGGCCGAAGGCGAAAGTGATTAGAAACAGCACCACCGCCACGGCGGAGGCATAGCCCATTTCGAAACGCAGGAACGCGTGATCGTATAAATGGGCCACGATGGTATGCGCGGCGTAGTTGGGGCTGGGCATCCCCGCCACGGCCGTCGCCGTCTCAAATACGGCGAAGGACGTCGTGATCGAATTGATGGCGGCGAACAGCAGCTGCGGCTTCATGACTGGCAGCGTGATATACCAAAGTTCCTCCCACTTGTACCGCATCCCGTCGATGGAGGCCGCCTCATACAATGACCGCGGCACGCTTTTCAGTCCCGCCATAAACACCAGAAACCCGGTACCCATACTCATCCATATCGAAATGATGATGACGGTGGGCAGGATAAAGTTCCCGTCCTTATTCCAGAGAATCGGCTCCGTGATGATGCCCATGTTCAGCAGAGTGTGATTGATGAGTCCGTATTTATCCCCGGCAAAAAACCACAGCCACACCTGGGACATGGCAATGCTGCTGGTCAGGGACGGCGCGTAAAAGGCGAGAGCAAAGAGGTTGTTGTGCTTGATACCGTTTAGGATCCAGGCGAACAGGAACGAGGCGATAAACCCGATCGGACCCACGATTCCCGCAAAGAGGAACGTGTTTTTCAGCGACAGCAGGAATACGTCGTCGTCCATGAGCAGTTTTTTAAAGTTTTGCAGTCCCACAAAGGTGGAGGGCTGCAGGAGATTGTCGTAGGTTAAACTCATCCCCATGGCAATCAAAACCGGCAGCACGGTAAATACAAAGAGAAAGATCAAGAACGGCGCCAAAAAGCTGTACCCGATTCCATAACGGTTCCACCACCATTTAAACGACCGCCGGCGTTTGGCGGCGCCGTTCAGAGGGCGGACGGCTATCGTTTGATCCATCGATCCCATCTCCATGATTCCTTTCTTTCCAGAGGCATTTGGAAACGCCGGTTAGGATGAGCCCTGCGTTCCAGCCGTTACTGAGCGGCTGCGGCGTATTCCTCCTGCTTGGCCATCAGCTCCCGGTTGATGTCCTTGACCGCTTGGTCCAGGGAATCCCGCGCGCTCACCCGCGCCCGCTTCCTGTTCACAATCGGGATGTTCATCCCGCTCATGACCACCCGGTTCCAGGCGTTGTTCAGATGCCGGGAGGTAAAATATCCGCCGAGCACCACGGGAATTTCTTTTCCCCATTCCATCTGTTCGAGAATGACGTCCCGATGGGCCGGATCCCACGGCAGGCGGCCGAACGCTTCCACATTGGCCGTATTCCAGCGCGCGCCGGTGCCCAAAAGCGCTTCGAGTTCCCGGCCGAACTGTACCTGTACGTCGGTGCTGGTCCACCAGTCGAGAAACGTGAACGCCTCGTCCGCCAGAGCCGTCTGGCTCAAAATCACCGAGCAGGTATCGGCAATATTCCCGATGGACCGGTCGATCACGCCGTCTTCGCGGACATGCCCCGGAACCATGGCGATATCCCACCGTCCGTACAGTTCGGGCGCGGCCGTGGCGATCTGCACGTACATCCCGTAATTCGCGATGCCGATGGGCATCTCCCCTGTGCGGAAACGGTTGAAAAAGTTGTACTCGATCGGCATGCCGTAGCTTGTGTACTGTTCGGTCCATTCCTTGAATGCCTGGTAGGCCACTGGTGAATCCAGAGCGGTGCGCAGGCCGTCGTCGGTATAATACTGGCCGCCGAGCTGAAAAATAAAGGTGCTGAATCCGGCGGGAGCAAACTGCAGCCCATTCTGGTTGAGAATGGGAAGGGTGCGTTCGTACACGTCGGTCCAGGTTTCCGGCACATCCAGACCCAGTTCTGCTAAAATGTCCTGGCGGTAGAACATCACGCTGAAGTCCATCTGCTCGGGAATGGCATAGACGCCGCCGTCGTATTCAAAAGGAATGAGGATATTCGGTATAAAGCGGGAAAACACCCGCTCATAATCGTCAAATTCCCGGAGGTTCCTGACCGCACCGCGGATCGCGAACTCGACCGGCGATCCGGGGGCCACGCCCATCGACACGTCGGGGGCATTCCCCGAGGCGATCGCCAGCAGGATAGCGTTGACGCTGCCGGTGGACAGCTGCCCGGCCGGCAGAATGTTCATATTCACATTGATGTGGTGCCGGGGCGTGAAATCCTCGTCGCAGAGCTGCTTGATGATCTCCGCCCATTCGGTGCCCCGTCCGATCCATACATCGATGGTGGGATTGTTCTCATCCGCCTCATAAAGCGCCGCGATATTGTTGTAGTCCTTGGTAAACGACCGCACAAAATTTTTCACGGTCGACCAGGCTTTCTCAAGTATGTTCGAGCGGACCCGGCCGTTTTCCCTGTCCGGGGGGGAGAGGTGAATGTAGTCGAATAAAAGCGGGGTATTCTGCAGGCTGATAATGTAGTTGCCCATGTTGCTCAGGGCATTCTGCAGGTCGGACAGGCTGCGGGAGATGTTGTCCGGCCGTTTGATCAGCTTGTTCAGCTGATCCTGAATCGTGATGAAATTGTTGGCGGCGGAGGGCCGCTTTTCCGCAATGGACGTCAGCTGATCCGCCATGCGGCCCATGCTGTCCCGTATGGAGGCGAAAGCATCCAGCAGACCGGGAATACTCTTATGGAGATCGTATTCGTAATTGGGATCGGGATCGACCCCGGTCAGCATGATGATTTTGCGGTACATATCGGACAGCAGGACCGAATCGTCGTTGATTTCCTGGATCATGTCGGTCACAGGCCCCAGCACGGCTTTCATGGTGATGGTGTGGGAACCGGCCCCGAAATAGAAGAGAAAGGGTTCCCCGTTCTGGTCTGACAGCGTTTCAAGGCGCCAGTCCGCATTGTAAACAAAGGCGTATTCGCGCAGCTCTTCAAAGGGGATGCCTCCGTCCACGGCGATCGACCGGTAAACCGGCAGCCCATCGGTGAACCACTGCCCGGTTCGGATATCGATGCGGTAGAGGCCTTCCCGTTCGACGTGGAATTCCCAGGTGATCGACTGCCCGCCGTCTGACCAGCGGGAACCGCCGATGGCGTTGAGCATCCGTTCCCCGTCCGCAGCTGGTTCGGTGAGCGGATCGCCGTTGTATTCACGGCGTATAACGGTATCCGTTTTGTACAGGACGGCCGACTCGGCTTGAAAGTCCAGCGGCACATCGGCGGCGGAATACCCCTTTTCCGCGTATTCTTTCTTCACTTCGGCGTAGGTTCTGGTCGTTTCGGGCGGTACCAGCCACACGCTCCGGATGGCCACCGGTTCCGCCACCCATTCCATTTTCAGCACATGCCGACCCGCCTCGAAATAAAACAGGAACGGACTAGAATACAGCCCCTGATCATCCGTAAGCCTCGTGCTCTGCCACTGCCGTACCTCGATTTGGCGGGGTCTTACCTGATCCCCGATGCTGTTGACGAGCGGTTCTCCCTCGTCTTTCCACAGACGGGTGAAGGCGATGGTGTACGCTTCCCGGAAAGGGATCTCGCCGTCGATTTTCAGCACCCGCTGGGCGGGGTCGCCCGTTCCGTCCAATGCGTGATAATCCACCGCGATATTGTACAGCCCCGCGGCGGGCACATCTACGGTCCACTCGAACCCGGCCGCCTCTTCGGTCCACAGCAGGACGGGTTCGCTGCCGCCGGCCGGATCCGGGCCCAAAAACGACTCGTTCCCCTCCGACAGGATCCCCTCGACCGGGTCTCCGCCGGCCGCGGTATATCCCGCCTCGATCTGCTGACGACGCACCCGGCTGTATACCGGATCCTCGTCCAGAAGCTGACCGCCGGACTGTGCGCCCGTATCGCCGAACTTGTCTCCCAACGGCTGGCCGGGTGCTCCCAGCGCGCTTCCGGCGATCAGGCAAAGGCAGAGTATCAGGGATCCGCCGATCCGGAATCCCCGGATCATTCCGGCGCGCACGCTCTTGTTCATCGAGGCCTCTCCTCCATTTTAGAATCGGCGGGATTTATCCAACCAGACCCGTCCGTTCAATACTGGTCATGAATTTCCGCTGCAGCAGGATATAAAACAACAGCACCGGCAGCAGGACGAGAAAAGTTCCCGCCATGGCCATCCCTTTGGTGAAAACGAACTCGCCTACATTTTCGCCCGCACCGCCCCCGATGCCCTGAGCCATGCGGTACATGTTCGGCAGCATGGCCGGAAGCAGCTTTTTCGACTGGGAGATGATGTAATACCCCGGCTCCACATAATCGTTCCAGTGCCACACCACCGACAGGATCACCGACACCAGGATGGCCGGCTGGGCCACGGGCAGGGCAATCCGTCCGTACGTATGCAGCCGCCCGCAGCCGTCGATAAAGGCCGCTTCCTCGAGCTCTTTGGGCATACCGAGAAAAATCTGGCGGAAGATGAAAATGAATAGCCCGCCCCGCAGGCCGAACCCGAAAAAGGTCGGGACGATCATGGGGAGATAGGAATTGAGCCAGCCGAAATTGCTGTACATCATGAACAGCGGCACGATGATCACCTGGACCGGCACGATCATGGTGAAGATCACGACGAGGAACAGGACGTCCAGCAGCCGCGAGCGGTACCGTGCGAAGCCATAAGCCACCAGCGAACAGGAGACCACGTGGCCCACGGTGCTCAGCACCGTCACCACGGCGGAATTGAAAAAGTACCGAGGATACACCAGTTCTTTCCAGGCAATCGCAAAGTTCTGCCAATACAGTCCGCTCGGAATCCACTGAATGGTGATATCGACGAGATCCTCGGGCGATTTCAGCGCGGTGACGATCATGAACAAAAACGGGAAAAGGAACACATAGGCGATGCAGCACAGACACAGGTACAAAAACAGCCTGCCGATCCCATGAATCCAGAAAGACCCGTTCCGGACCGTCTGCATACGCGCTTCCAAACGAGAGGGACGCCGAGGGGTTGCCGCCGTTCGATTCATAAAACGCCTGTCCTTTCACTCATAGGCTCCTCCGCATGTCCTACCGCTCGCCCAGCCGGTTGAGAGGACGCAGCACCAGAAAAACGAGGAGGATGAACGCGAAAACCGCCATAAAATACAGCCAGCTGATGGTCGCGCCGTATGCATAGTCGCTCTTCTGCGTCAGTTCAAAGATATACTGCACCAAACGGTTGTCGCTGTTTGTAAAGGAATCAATGAGCGTGTAAACCACGTTGAGAAGCAGAACCGGAGAGATCATAGGAAGGGTGATTTTCCAAAAGCTCTCCCATTCGGTTGCGCCTTCCACGGTTGCCGCTTCGTAAAGGGAAGGGGAAATCCCGCAAAGCCCCGAGAGGAACAGCACAATCTGTACCCCGGACGCCCACAGCACCTGCGTAATCCGATTGAGAAACGTCTGCACGACCTGCGTCACCGTCGGCCCCAGATACTCGAGTATGGCGCCCGACGCCTCCACACCCCGGTCCATGGTATACACCACATTGAGCTGGTCGTCTACGCCGCTGCCGAGCAGCTGCTGCATGATGTACCCGGTCCCGAGCAGAACCGGCAGGAAAAAGATGCTTCGAAAGATGCTCTTTCCCACGATTTTCTTGTTGACCATCACCGCAATAATGAGGGAAAACACGATGATGAGCGGCAGATTGATCACCGCGTCCAGAAAAACACTTCCCAGGCGGGGCAAAAACTCGATCTCCCAAAGGAACGCCCTTTTATAGTGTTCGAGCCCCACCCATTCCATCTGAAAGCCCTTCATCTGCACCACTTGGCTGAAGCTCAGACGGACCGTGTTCAAAAAAGGGAAGGCAAAGAACACGCAAAGCCCAATCATCCACGGAGATACAAACAACAGGCCGGAAAAAAAGTCCTTTTGCCGCATGGTCAAACCGGCGGGCCTTTGCCGCACGCGTCTCATGACTCCACCTCCACCGTCCGGTAATCTTCG
>CABQAA010000035.1 GCA_902461995.1 uncultured Oscillospiraceae bacterium
AAGACCTTACGGACGAGGGATCCGAGGTAACGGATTCCTCGCAGGCCGTGTCCAGTGAGGAGAGCAACACCGCGAACCCGCTTTTTGACAATCTGGTGCGGAGCTGGAACGCACGCACCTTTACGGCATCGGATGGGACGAATCTCCCATTTCAGCTTTATATGCCCCCGGAGTATGACGCGGCAAAATCCTATCCCTGCATCCTGTACATGCACAGTGCGGGCGTGAAATGCGACGACAATTCCCACATATACAAGGGCGAGGCGAAATTTCTGCGCAATCTGGAGAATGGCAAATACGCCAAAGAGGCGATCGTCATCGCGCCGTGCTGTCCCGAAGGCCAGAAATGGGTGCCGGCCAGTTCATGGAACCAGATCACGTACGATTTTGTGAATACCGGGCCTGCCCTGTATATGAAGGCGACCATGGAACTCTTCGAGACCGTCAGAGAGGCTCTTTCGATCGACGACCAGAGACTCTATCTGTACGGTATGAGCATGGGCGGTTTTGCCGTTTGGGACATCCTCACCAGGCATCCGGACATGTTTGCAGCGGCCATCCCCGTTGCGGGCGCGGGAGATCCGAGCGCGGCCCCTACCTTTGGCGGAACGGCCATCTGGATATTTCACGGCTCCGCGGACAAAACGGTGCCCAAAGAGAGCGCGGACAAGATGGTGGATGCGCTCAAAGCGGCCGGCCGGGAGGATATCCGATACACGGTATTTGAGGGGCAGGGACACGGCATATGGACTCTGACCGCCAATACCGAGGGGCTCTATGACTGGCTGTTTGCACAAAAACGCACGTCCTGACCGAAAAAAACGGCTTTAGCATTTTACCGTGTCTGCAGGGAATGCCGGAAACGGCACCCGTCGGGCGCGCTACAGTGCGGGACCGGGGTCGGTAACCCGCAAAACTGGAAAGGAACGATCAACCTTATGAAACATCCTGTGACGATCGGCGTGATCATGCTTGCGCGGAACACCTTCGATTTTGAGGCGGCGCGCGGCCTTTACGCGGATATCAAGAAAAATCTTGCCGCGATTCCGGATGCCACCTTCGTCTGCGCGGACGATCTGGTGTTCGAAGTCCCGGATCTCGATGAGCCGATCGACAAGATCAACAAGGCGAATGTCGATGGCATCGCGATCATCAGCGGCACCTTCCATCTCGGCCATCTGGCGCTCGAGATCGCGAAGCGGACCAACGCCCCCCTGCTCCTGTGGGGCCTGCCTGAACTGCCCTACAACGGCGGCAAGATCCGTCTGAACTCGGTCTGCGGCGTCAACCTGAACGCTTCCAACCTCTACAAGGCCGGCCGGGATGATTTCCATTACTGTGTTTCGAACGACATCGACATGGACTGGGTGGACGCTGTCCGCATCCGTGCCAAGCTGAAAAACGCCAAGATCGGCATTCTCGGCTTCCGTGCCCACGGCTTCTTCAACCTGGCGTTTGACGAGCTGACGCTCTATAAGGAAATCGGCGTTTTGATCGACCACTACGAGCTGACCGACATCTGGAACCAGCCGGTTGACGATGCCGCGGTGGAAGCCCGCAAGAAGCAGATCGCCGGCATCTTCGATCTCTCGGGCGTCAGCGGCGAGCAGGTGCAGAAAGTGGCGGAGCTCTGCGAGCGCTTCAAGGCGTTCATGGACCGCCAGGGCCTTGCGGGGCTCGCCGTACGCTGCTGGCCGGAATTCGCCGCCGGATACGGTGTCTCCCCCTGCGCGGCGATGTCCATCCTGCAGAGTGAAGGCTACGTTATCGGCTGTGAAGGCGACGTGCAGGGCGTGGTTTCCCAGCTCATGCACACCGCTATGGGCGTCGAGCAGCCTTTCCTGGCCGACCTGTCCCAGGTGAACTTCGACACCGATTCCGCCCTGATGTGGCACTGCGGCGTCGCGCCCTGCGGCCTGTGGGATCAGTGCTGCGTCCGGTCCCTCGATTCTTACTATGCGGGTGGCCGCGGCGTGACCGCCGACTTCGTTCTCAAGAGCGGCAAGGTCAACGTCCTGCGCATGGATTTCGCCCGGGGCAAATCCCGCCTCTTCATCGAGTGCGGCGACGCGATCTCGGTTCCGAAGGAGCTCAAGGGCACCTACGTGAAGGTGGTCTTCGACAAGCCCATGAAGGATGTCCTCGACACCGTGGTGCGTAACGGCATCGCCCATCACGTGTCCCTGGCCTATGGTGAGAATGTCCGTCCCCTCGAGATCTATGCCCGGATGAACGGCATGGACGTGATTCGCTGAGAAAGGCAGATTGTGAAGATGCAAGAAACAGAAATCAAGCGGCTCAATGACAAGTCGACGGAAATCCGTCACCTGGTCATTGAAGAAATCGGCCGGCTCGGCGTCGGCCACATCGGCGGCTGTCTCTCCATCGTGGAGGCGCTGGTCGTCTTGTACTACAAGCAGATGCACATCGATCCGAAGAATCCGGCCCTGCCGGACCGCGATCGTTTCGTCCTGTCGAAGGGCCATGCCGGTCCCGCCCTGTACGCGGTTCTCGCGGACAAAGGGTATTTCGACAGGGAATGGCTCTGGACCTTGAACAAGCCCGAAACCCGTCTGCCCAGCCACTGCGACCGGATCCGCACCCCTGGCATCGATATGACGGCGGGATCCCTCGGCCAGGGTTTTTCGGTGGCCGTCGGCATGGCAAAGGCCGCTCAGATGGACGGCAAGACCCATCGGGTCTACGCCATGATCGGCGACGGTGAAAGCCAGGAAGGCCAGATCTGGGAGGCCGCGCAGTTTGCCGGCCAGCACAAGCTCCGGAACTTCACCGGCTTCATGGATTACAACAACATGCAGATTGACGGCCTAGTCTCCGACCAGCTCGACGTGCAGCCGGTAACCACCCGCTGGGAATCCTTCGGATTCGCCTGCGATGTGGTGGACGGACACGATGTGGCCGCCATCGATGAAGCGATTGAACGCTCCAAAACTGCCGACCGCCCGACCATGATTATTCTGAAGACCATCAAGGGCAAGGGCGCCTATTTTGCAGAAGGCAAGGTCGAATCCCACAACATGCCGATAACGGAAGACATGTGGAAGGCCTGCGTGGAAGGGGGAGACCGCCATGTTGGATAATCAGGAACTGCGTGCGGTATATATTGAGGAGCTCATTCGGTACGCGAAAACCGACGAACGCATCACCCTTGTGGAAGCGGACCTGTCCAAGGCGCTGTCCTCTCCGAAATTCAAAGCGGAATATCCGGAGCGTCTGATCGACGTGGGTATCTGCGAAGCGAACATGATCGGCGTGGCCGCCGGTCTCGCGGTGGAAGGCAAGCTGCCCTTCACCCATACCTTCACCCCCTTTGCCAGCCGGCGTGTCTGCGACCAGGTCGCGATTTCGATCCTGTATGCGGGTCTCAAGGCCGTCATGGTGGGTTCCGACCCCGGCATCTCCGCGGAACTCAACGGCGGAACTCACATGAGCTTTGAAGACATTGGCGTGATGCGGTCCCTGCCGGGCCTCACCATTGTGGAGCCGGTTGACGCCGCCCAGCTCAAAGCGGCCCTGCCCCAGATCATCTCCTGCAAAGAGGCCGTGTATCTGCGGCTGTTCCGCAAACAGACCCGTAAAGTGTATGACGAAGGCTGCGCCTTTACCCTCGGCAAAGCCAACACCCTCCGCGAGGGGAACGATGTCACCATCATCGCCGGCGGCATCATGGTCGGGGAATCCCTGGATGCGGCCGATCTGTTGGCGAGCGAAGGCATTGGGGCCCGTGTGCTCGATATGCACACGATCAAGCCTCTGGACCGCGAAGCGGTCGTGCGCGCGGCCAAAGAGACCGGTGCCATCGTTACCTGCGACAACCACAATATCATCGGTGCGCTGGGTACGGCTGTGGCCGAAGTCACCGCCGAAGAATGCCCGGTGCCGGTTGTCCGGATTGGTGTGACCGACCATTTTGGCGAAGTCGGCAAAATGGATTTCTTAAAAGCGAAATACCACATGACCGCGGCGGATATCGCGGCGGCCGCCCGTACAGCCATTCAAAAGAAAGGAGGGAAATAATATGAAAGTGGCACTTGGATCGGATAAGTCGGGTTTTCTTCTCAAGGAAGCGATTAAAAAGTACCTGACGGAACAGGGAATCGAATTCGAAGACATGGGAACCCAGGATCTCGAGCACGGCAAACCGTATTATGAGGCCGCCCCGGTTGTGGCCAGAGCGGTGCAGTCGGGCCAGTTCGACCGCGGTATCCTCATCTGCGGAACCGGCATGGGGATGTCCCTGGTGGCCAACAAGTTTGACGGCATTTACGCCGCCTGCGTGGAAAGCGTGTACGGCGCGAAAATGTGCCGCGCGATCAACAACGCCAATATCCTCACGATGGGCGGTTGGATTGTCGGCCCGGAAATGGGCGTGGAAATGGTGAAAGCGTTTTTGAACACCGGCTTTACACAGGATTTGGAACCCTGGCGCGTGGAATTTCTCACCAAGGCATTCGATATCGTAAAAGGGATGGACACCAAATAAACCATTCAAAAGGAGGACGCAACACATGAAAAAGGTTACCCGTATTCTCTGCGCGGCCCTCGCATGTGCCCTGATGGCTTTCCCGATGGCTGGATGCACCAAAGATGGAGACGATCCCAAATCCAGCCCCACCGGCGGCGACACCTCCCTAGAGGGCAAGCTCAAGATTGCGACCCCGCCGAAGCAGGTGGAAGATGTCACCGCGTATGTGGAGAACTTCAACAAGCTCTATCCGAATGTGCAGGTCGAGGTCATCGGTTTTGAAGGCAAGGGCAACGACTATCTGACCGCCCAGGCGGCCATCAGCGATCTGCCCGACCTGATCTATGGCTTCACGTCCGACAGTAACGTCCGCTACTCGGTGGAGCAGGGCTGGGCGTACCCGCTTGATGACTTTGTCAATGCCGATGAGGAATTCAAAGAGATCAACAAGACCTCCCTGCAGGCGTATACCTACGGCGGCAAGCTGTACGGTCTGCCCTATGAGCTGCAGTTCGACTCCTTTGTCATCAACATGGACCTGCTCGACATTCTGAATCTCGACAAACCCGAGATGGACTGGACCCTTAACGAGTACATGGATCTGCTCAAAAAGGCGACCACGACCGAGTATTCCGGCCAGAACGCCCTGGGCAACTTTTCTCAGAAGTTGACGGGTGTGTTCGGTTCCCAGAATCAGCTGGGTGCCCACGGCTACAACCGCGACAAGAACACCGTCACCCTGACCGACGGTGCCTGGGCCAGCGCCCAGCACTTCATCAAAGATATGAAGAGCATCCCCGGCCTCCTCTCCGACACCATGAAGGATCAGGCCAAACGGAACGCCGGTGAACTCGATGACTATCAGAAGAAGTTCGGCGAGAACGCCGACGCCGCCCGTGAAGGCAAAGTTCTGTTTATGTTCAAGGCGTCCTGGGATTGGCAGTGGGTCAACTCCCTGCCGAACGACTGGCAGTATCTGCCCCTGCCTCATCCGGAAGGGCAGCCCAGCCGTCAGTCCATGCACACCATCTGGACGATGATGATGTCCACCACCAAGTATCCGGACGCGGCTTTTGCCCTGCTCAAGCACCTCAGCTACGGCAAGGACGGCAACATCTCCAAGCTTGAGTACCTCAAGGGAAAGAAAAATGAGGAAGGCGAGGATGCCAACCAATTCTATATCCCTGTGACCAGCAACGACGAAGTCAATGCGAAGTTCCGCGATCTCGGATTCGTTCCGGAAGGCCTGATGTGGCTGTATGAGAACATGGACACCGACGCGTATGAGACCTTCCGTTCCGACTGGTACAAGGACGTTCCCGGCTGGGGCGATGTCTCCGGCAACATGAGCCAGCAGGCGATCAAGTGCGAAAACGGCGAAGTCCAGCCCGAAGCGGTTGCGAAGGAAGCCGAGACCCTGTGCAATGAAATCCTGGAGAGAGAAAAGAAAACCAGCGAAGAGGCGATCGCGGCCGCCCAGAAAGCTTTTGCCGATATTCGAGCGAAAGCGGAGGGCAACTGAGTCCCTTTTGAACCAGATTTGAGTCTTGTCTGATATCCGCCGTCCGGCACCGGTGTCTTGCAGCGCCGGTGCCGGACTGGGCGGACCCCTTCTTGTTTCTTGATTTGTTACCGCGAAAAATGTCGAATCTACTGCCATTACGCCGGTTGTACGGCGCGATTTTGAACGGCATACGGCCCCAACCGGCGTGGTTCCGGCGGCCGTCCTAAACATGAAAATTCTGTTGATGAAGCGGGTGCAGGCCCGGTTAAAGAAAGATAGAGACCGCGCTTGTATCCGCCATATTCAGCCTTTTTTTAAAGCATTCGGTTGATAATTTCTATATAGCTTTCCCAATATAGAGATCCATTCCGCCGCCGCAGGATGGATTCTCCGGATTTTGGCTTCAAGCGGCGGAGAAAAGGGGCTAGTATGAAAAAGCGGATGAGAGTTTGTTCCCTATTATCGAGTTTGGCAGTACTGGCAGGCTTGTTTCAAATGCTGTCTTTCACGGCTGGAGCGGAGTCCGCGGCCCCGAAGGCGGAATGGCTGAGCTTTGCGGACAAGGACATCCTGGCTCGTCAGACCTATGAGGGCGGAAAACGCCTGGAGCTGGACGAGGTCCTCGAAGCGTCGCTGGATCTTGCGAAAGCGGGAAATTATCGTATGGCCCTTGTGTATGAACAGGCGGATTATCCGACGTTCGGCAACGGCGGCGTGCTTGAGGTCAACGGGGAAAAAACCGCGCTGACTCTGGGCGGCGTGTGGTACGATGAAAACACCGAGCGCGAACTCGACCGCTACGGCAATGAAACGATCAGCAACAGCGCTTCTATCACCGGCAGGGTGACGCAGATGCTCTGCGGGGATACCGACTATGACCATGTGGACAGCGTGTATCCGTTTAAGGCGGGGGCCAACACCGTTCGTCTGTCGTTTTCAGAAGTACCGGTGACGGTGTATGAAATCCTGGTGCTTCAGGTTCCGTCGTACAGCGGTCTATCGATGGACGCGGTCAACAACGGCAAACAGATTCCGATTCAGGCCGAGAATTATGTCTGGAAATCGGATTCCTATATCCACGCGGGGAACACGCAGGATGCGAATGTCACCCCCTACCGGGTGGATCAGAAAAAGATCAATATCCTCGACGGCGGTGTCTTCGATACCCACCGTCAGAAGGTGATGTATCAGTTCTATGTGGAGGAAACGGGAGACTATCAGCTCGCCCTGCGGTATAATCAGGACTCTAAAAAAGGGATGAGCGTCTACCGCAACATCGAAATCGACGGACAGATCCCCGATGCCTGCTTTGAGAATGTTTCCTTCAAATACACGGGCCTCGATTATATCACACAGACCGTGACAAACGGCGATGAGGCGGCGTACATCCATCTGACCGAAGGCTGGCATACCCTGTCTGTCATCGTCACGTCGGTCCCGGTGGCCTCCTATCAGGAGCGCCTGAACAAGACGCTCAGTGAAATCGGAGAGGCCGGAATTGAAATCAAAATGATTACCGGCGGACAAAAGGATAAAAACCGGACCTGGAACATTGAAGAATATCTGCCGACCATTGTGGACGATTTGAACCGCTGGGCCGACGAGCTGGACGCCATTTATGACGAACTCGAAGTGCTGGCCGGCCGCAAACCCTCTTTTGCATCCTCTCTTCCGAAATCGGCGCAGTATCTGCGCAAGGCGGCCGAATCGCCCCGTACTCTGCCGATGAAGACAACCAAAATCTTTGAAGGCGCCGGTTCGGTTGCCCAGATGGTCGGCGACATGATCACCCCCCTGCTCCAGCAGCAGCTGACCCTGGATCAGATCTTTATCTTCAGCGCCGAAAAGCCGGAGGAAAAATACCCCGGATTTTTCGAGAGACTGGTAAACGGCGTCAAGCATTTTCTCCTGTCCTTCTCGTCCGATTACAACAGCTTCGGCAATGTGGATACCAGCTCGGATGTGCTGGACGTATGGGTGAACCGTCCGCTGATGGCGGTCGAAACCCTCCAGATGCTCACGGATGCGCAGTTCACGCCGGAAACCGGCATTCCGGTCAAAGTTACCATCATGCCGAATGAGGAGAAGATCATCTTAGCGAACGCCGCCCAGCAGACCCCGGACGTCGCCATGGGTCTGACGCTCGGACGTCCGTATGAGCTCGGCCTGCGGGATGCGATTATCGATCTGTATGAATTCGACGATTTCCTCGACTACTACGATGAAAACTACGATCTCCGCCTGCTGACCCCTATGTGGGTGGACGGCAAGATGAGCGGTGTGGTGGAGAGCCGGAATTTCCAAGTGTTGTTCTATCGCAAGGATATCCTGCAGAGACTGAAACTGGAAGTGCCGGATACCTGGGAAGACGTCAAGCAGATCATGCCCGAGCTCAAGCGCAACGGCATGAACTTCCACGTCGCACTCGCTTCCCACGTCGGCAACAAACCGATCGGCACGACCTCCTATTATTTCGCGCAGAACGGCGCGTCGCTCTACTCCGAAGACGGCATGACCACGGCGATCAACGAGGAAAAGGGCCAGGAGGCCTTTGAACTGCTGACCAGCCTGTTCAATACGTATTCTTTGCCGGTGACGACGGAAAACTTCTTCAACAGCTTCCGTTACGGCCGCATTCCGATCGGGGTGTCCAATCTGGATACCTATATCAAGCTGAAAAACGCGGCTCCTGAAATCGCGGACCTGTGGGATATTGCGCCCTCGCCCGGAATCATGGACGAGAACGGCGTGGTTCACCGCGACCAGACCAGCGCCGGCGAAACCGCGGTGATCATGAAGCAGACGACCATGAAAGACGAAGCCTGGGATTTCCTCAAATGGTGGCTTTCCACCGATGTCCAGGAGGAGTACGGCTTCATCATGCAGACGAAATTCGGCCCGACCTATATCTGGAACACGGCCAATGAGGCAGCCTTCAAGTCCACCGATATCGAGAAACGGCATATGGACGTGATTTTCGAGCAGTGGAAATGGACCTACGAAGTGCCGCTCCATCCGGCTTCGTACATGCTTGAACGGGAGCTGTCCAACGCGTGGAACAGTGTCGTCGTGAAAAACAAAGAGGCGCGCGCCTCTTTGGATAAGGCGGTTATCAACATCAACCGGGAAATGGAACGGAAGCTGCAGGAGTTCGGCTATATCAAAAACGGGCAGATGATTTCGCCCTATCGCATTGCTTCACTTGAACTGATTGAGGAGGATGGGCGTTCATGAAAACCTGGCTCGATAAAAAGGCGCATTGGCTGCTGCTCGCGCCCTTCCTGATCCTGTTTGCCATCTTTATTCTGCTGCCGGTTCTGGCGGCCGTGGGACTGTCGTTTACCTACTTCAACACCGTGCAGACGCCGACGTGGGCGGGGATCCAGAACTACATCTCCCTGATGACGAAGGACCCGATCTTCATGCAGAAGATCCTGCCCAACACCATCAAGTTCGCCGTCATCGTCGGGCCGGGCGGGTTTATTCTTTCCTTTTTCATGGCGTGGCTGCTCGCGCAGCTTACCCGTGGGCCCCGCACCGTGCTGGCCGTTGTCCTGTATTCCCCGTCCATGATCGGCGGCGTCACCATGTCGGTCGTGTGGAAGGTCATCTTCAGCAGCGACCAGGCGGGCTATCTCAACAGCATGCTGCTCTCCCTCGGTGCCATCAACGAACCGATCAAGTGGCTGCAGAGCGAGAAATATCTGATGCCCATTATGATCCTCGTTTCGCTGTGGAGCTCCATGGGCGTCGGATTCCTGGCCATGCTGTCCGGTGTTATCAACGGGGACCGGGAGATTTATGAGGCCGCTTACATCGACGGCGTTTCCAACCGGTTCCAGGAAATCATGTACATCACCATTCCGACGATGAAGCCCCAAATGCTGTTCGGCGCCACGATGGCGATTGTCAACGCCTTCAAAACCAGTGACATCGGCGTGCAGCTGTCGGGATCCAACCCAACGCCGCAGTATGCGGGCAGCCTGATCGTCAACCACATTCAGGACTATGGCTTTATACGAAACGAAATGGGCTACGCGGCAGCTTTGTCCGTTGTCCTTCTCCTTCTGATCTTCTTCTCGTCACGGGTTGCCAAAAAACTGTTTTCTGATTAACGAAAGAGGGAGTGGACGAAGCGATGGCTATGAAAATCGTGGGGGTAAACCCCAGTAAGTTCCATAAAAGTCAGATCAAGTTTTACATCATCCTGCTGCCGATCATTGCCTTTATGATGCTGCCCATCCTGTATATTGTCATGCACGCTTTGAAGCCGATCGACGAACTGTATCTGTATCCGCCGCGGTTCTTTGTGCAGAATCCGACACTTGACAACTTTACCCGACTTTTCAGCCAGACGGGGCTCAGCCAGATTCCGGTGTCGCGGTTTTTGTTCAACAACATCGTGATCGCACTGGCCACCGTGCTGTCGACGATTTATGTCAGCGTTTCGGCGGGATATGCTCTTTCCAAGATTCGCTTCCATGGCCGCAGTGCGATCTTCACCATCAACCAGCTGGCACTGATGTTCGTAGCGGTGGCGGTGCAGATCCCGCGGTATCTGGTGATCACAAAAATCGGCCTGGCCGATAATTTCCTGGTCCATATTCTGCCGGAACTTGCCATGCCGGTGGGCCTCTTCCTTGTTAAGCAGAATATCGACCAGATTCCGGACTCCCTGATCGAAGCGGCCGAGATGGACGGCGCGACCCAGTTTTATGTGCTGCGGCGCGTGATCGTTCCGCTGGTCAAGCCCGCGCTCGCCACGGTGGCGATCCTCTCCTTCCAGTCGGCCTGGAACAGCGCGGCGGAGTCGAACACCTTTATCAACAACGAAAGCATCAAGAGCTTTGCGTATTACATGACCCAGATATCGAACACCGGAAACGGGCTTGAGGGCCAAGGAATGGCGGCCGCAGCGGCGCTGCTGATGTTCCTGCCCAACCTGATCCTCTTCATCATCCTGCAGTCCAGGGTCATGGATACGATGACCAATGCCGGAATTAAGTAAAGGAGTGGTACGCGTGAAAAAAAGTGGTATGCTCTGCGTACTGCTGGCGGCTCTGATGGTTTTCCTGTGTGCCTTTCCGGTTTCGGCAGGAAACTCCACGGCCAATACCTACACGGTGTCGGTCAATTGGGAATGGATCAAAACCCAGGACGCCTACCTGCCGGGACAGGTTTTCTTCAAGGATGAGGGACTGAAAAAGCCGTCCGACGTCGCGATCATGGACATGAAAATGTATGTGGCGGATTCGGACAACGGCCGTCTTTTGATCCGGGACCTGAACGACCGGGACAAGCCGACCGAAGTTCTGGGGGAGGGTACCTTCAAGCGTCCGACCGGCGTCCACGTCACGTCCGACGGCACCATCTACGTGGCGGACTCGGGCGCGAAGACCGTTCTGGTCATGGATCCGGACGGCACCGTCCGTCTGACCATTGGGGAGCCGGATTCCCCCATGTTCGGCGCCGATGCCATGTGGGAGCCCTCCAAAGTGGCGGTGGACGCCCGCGGCAACATCTATGTGATGAGCGAAGGCGGATTCAACGGTTTGGTGCAGTTCAGCAAGGAAGGCGAATTCCTGGGATATTTCGGCAGCAACCAGACCTCCAAATCCTTTGTGGAGACGGTTCAGGATATTTTTTTCACCGCCGAGCAGATCGCCAAGCTTTTCAACCGGAAACCGGCGGCCTTCACCAATGTCGCCATCGATAAGGAAGGTTTAGTCTACACGATCACAGCTAACGGAGAAGGCAACGTTGTCAAAAAGCACAACGTGGCGGGGTCCAATATCCTGCCGGCCTCCAAAAATTTCAATATGTTCGACGATACCAACTTTGCGGATATTACGGTCGGCAAATGGGGCCAGATTTATGTTGTCTCCAACACCGGTGTCATCAACGAATACGACTACAACGGCAATATCCACTTTTCCTTCGGCG
>CABQAA010000036.1 GCA_902461995.1 uncultured Oscillospiraceae bacterium
CGCTTTTCTGCGGGTTGGGCGCTGTATTCTGCGCAACGGCCCGGGACGGCGCGGACGGACCGTCAAAGCACGTCCAGCAATTCACTCAGGGAATGGATTTCCTTGACGTTTTCGGGGTGTGTATCCCGGCGCGCGGCGTTGATATAAATCGGATGCATCCCGGCCGCCGCCGCGCCCTCGATATCGTTAACCAGATGATCCCCCACATAGATGCAGCTCCCGCAGGCCACCCCCAGCCGAGACGCCGCCCGGCGGAAGATTTCCGGATCCGGTTTGTGGACCCGCTCGTCCCCTGATACCATGCACAAATCCACATAGGGGCGCAGCCCGGCTACGTCCAGTTTCCGATTTTGCTGAATGGAGGGCCCGTTGGTAACGATCCCGAGCAGGAACCCCCGGCGGCGCAGGGCGGTCAGGACATCCTTCGCATCGGGGAACAGGGTGGAGCATTCGGGAAAACGGAACTGAAATTCCCGGTATAGGTCCCCTACCTCGGGCGCGTCCATCCAATGCCAGCTTTCCACCAGCGAGGCAAAATAGTCGATATAGTTGACGTACCCTCCGTTGTTCCTCTCCCGCATTTCGACCGCGCGGCGGGCTCTCTCCTCTTCGGGCAGGTTCGAAAAATATTTGGCCATGAAAAAGGCCGTATACTGATCGAAGGCGCGCGGACGGTCCTGCAGAGTATCGTCGAAATCAAACAGTACCGCCCGGATGCCGGCCGAACTGTCCCCGAGCACCGCCCTGCGGGCCTCCCGCCCGTCCCGCAGGATCTGCCTCTGGAGATCCTCCACCGAATCGAATTTCTGTTCCGGACGGAGAAATTTCACCAGGGAGACCGGCACGTCCTTGCCATACAGATCGCCGCTGAAATCCGCGATCCAGGTTTCCGCCAGGGGTGCGTCGGCGCCCACGGTTGGGCGGACCCCGATATTCGTCACGCCATGCGTCACCCGACCGTCTACCTCGACGCTCGAAGCATACACGCCGAACCGCGGCCGCACGAAATGCGGCGGCAGGGGCTGGTTGATGGTGGGCGTGCCGAGCAGCCGTCCCAGCTTCTGCCCGCCCACGACGGTAAAGTCCAGAGTAAAGGGACGGCCGAGCAGCCGTGCCGCTTCCTGCACGTCTCCCTGCTCAATCAAGCGGCGGATGCGGCTGGCGCTGACCGGCTGGCCGGCCACCTCCACGGGAGGAACCGTCACCGTCTCGATCCCCCGCTCCGCACACAGCCGGGCGAGCAGATCCGCATCCCCGGCCCCTCCTTTACCGAATCGGTAATTGAAGCCGCAGCAGACCCGTTTCGCATGCAGAGAGGCATCCAGGACCTCCGCAACGAAGGCCTCGGGCGTCATCTCCCGGATTTGCTCAAAATCCGCCAGGATCAGTTCTTCCACCCCCAGGGATTCGAGCACCCGCGTTTTCTGCGCGGCGGAGGTGAGCTCCCAGGCGCTGTCCTTCGGCAGAGCCCAGGGCGGCTGAGAAAAGGTGAACACCGCCGCACGGAGCGGACCGGCCGGCGTCTCGATCCCCGTGGCTTTGGAGATCACCGCCCGGTGGCCGAGATGGACGCCGTCGAAAATCCCCAGCGCGACGGCTCTGGCGGCGGGGGCATCCGTATGTGCGCCGTCTGTATCCGGCTGCCAATGTATCGTTGTCAGCATGAAATGCGTTCCTTCCTTTCTTTGGAGCGAACAAAGCGCGGAGGGCGAACAGCGGCCGATGCCGGATATGTGTCAGTCTCCTCCGCCCCGCAGACGGGTCAGGGTGTCGGTCACTGTCTTATCCTGCCCGGCATCCAGCTCTTTCCCGCAAACCGACCGGAAAAAGGCGGCAAACAATTCCTCTTCCGATGCCCGTGGCGCGTCCGGAGACGGCGCGGCTCCCGCTTTTCCCGCGGTATCCTCCGCGGCCGTCTGCACGTGCAGCAGGTTCGGGTACACCCGTCTGAGCCGCGCAGCCGGATCCAGCACGGGATCCCCCGTGAGCACCGCCCACACATAGTCTTCCCGGTTCGGATCGGTTTCTCCCGCGGCCAGCAGATCGGCGAGCGTCCCCTGCAGGCGGCGCAGGTCCCGGGAGGGCCGGAAAGGAACCAGCTCCACGCCCGCCGTCCCCTTTTCCTCCAGGGTGACGACGGCAAAGCTTTTGTGATGACCGGTTTCGGACAGGGAATATTTCAGCGGGGACCCCGCATACCGCACCGTATCCCGCCCCATCCTTTGGGGGCCGTGGAGGTGGCCGAGCGCCACATAGTCGAATCCGTCAAACACCGACACGTCCACATTGTCACTGCCGCCGACCGACGGCGTTTCAGAATCGCAGGCCTCCGGATTTCGGCCGCCCGCGGTGACAAACTGATGCGCCAGCAGCACATGGCGGACGTCCGGATCCGCCGTCGGGCCGTTGTCCTGGGCGGCCAACACAGCGGCGACAGCCTCCCCCGTATTCGCCGCCTCCATCCCCGCCCGCCTGAGCATGGCTGGGCGGAGAAAGGGCAGCAGATGAATCCGAACCTCCCCGTGGCGGTCGTGCAGGGAGACGGTCTCCACCCGCCCGTCGAATGCCCCGGCGATATGGATACCCCGGCGGGAAAAAATCCGGCTGCCGAAATGCAGGCGTTCGGGCGAATCGTGGTTGCCGGGGATGGCCAGGACGGGAATGGCCGCCCGTTCAAGGGATTCGAGAAAATCGTCGAACAGCTCCACCGCCTCGACCGGCGGAACCGATCGGTCGTATACATCCCCGGCCAGGAGAACGCCGTCCACCTTTTTCTCTACGGCATACGCGACGGCCTGCTCGAGCACCTCCCGCTGCATCGACAGCATCGGGGTCTCCAGAACGCTTTTTCCCAGATGCAGATCACCCAAGTGAAGCAGTTTCAAGCCGTCACGCCCTTTCCGTCCGGCTGCGGCCGGTTTTGTCAACATCATACCATCATCCGGCAGCCCACGCAACTGCGCGCCGTCAAATCCTGCCGCCAAATTTCCCCTTTTGTCCGAAAATGCCGGCTGCAGGATTGCCAAATGGCTGTCCGGATGCTATAATAGGGGAGTTTCTCATACCGGACAAGCCGCAAAATCACAAGAAAAACACACAAGCTTTATAGACTGTTTACAAATCCGTGTGTGCCGTCCGGTACAATATAGGCGTTGAAGACTGTCCGGGAACCCCGGGACAGGACTTTAGAAGGAGGGATCCGCAGCATATGATCGAGGTACAAAACCTGACAAAGCGGTATGGAACCCACGTCGCGGTGGACCACATCAGCTTTCAGGTGGACGAGGGAGAAATCCTCGGATTTCTGGGGCCGAACGGCGCCGGAAAATCCACGACCATGAATATCCTCACCGGGTATTTGTCCGCCAGCGACGGCACGGTCAAAATCAATGGCTATGACATCCTCGAGCAGCCGAACCAGGCCAAGTCCAGCATCGGGTATCTGCCCGAACAGCCCCCGCTCTATCTGGATATGACGGTGCGGGAGTATCTCGACTTTATTTTCGATCTCAAGAAATGCACCCTGAACCGCCGTCAGCATATCGCCGAGATCTGTAAAATGGTCAAGATCGACGAAGTGTACGGCCGCCTGATCAAAAACCTCTCCAAGGGCTACCGGCAGCGTGTCGGTTTCGCCCAGGCCCTCATCGGCAATCCGCCCGTGCTCATTCTGGATGAGCCGACCGTCGGACTCGACCCCAACCAGATCATCGAAATCCGCTCCTTGATCAAGAATCTCGGCAAGCATCACACCGTAATCCTCTCCTCCCACATTCTGCCGGAGATCGAGGCGGTGTGCGACCGGATCGTGGTCATCAATAAAGGTGCCATTGTGGCCGACGACACGGCTTCCGATCTCTCCCGGAAATATTCGAGCGATCGCCGCACCCTTGTCCGGGTGGCGGGCCCTGAAGCGGATGTGCAGGCGCTGCTCGGCCGGGTACCGGGCGTGCAGAACGTCACCCCTCTCGGCGAAAAAGAATCGGGCGTGTTCGAATTTGCGCTGGATCCCGCCGAAGGTTCCGACTTCCGCCGGGATCTGTTCGATCGCCTCTCGGCCCGCAAATGGCCTCTCATGGGCATGAAATCGATGGAAATGACGTTGGAGGAAATCTTCATCGCCCTGACGAGAGAAAATGTGCCGCAGGGTGTTGGAAAATCCAAAAAAGGGGGTAAAAAGAAATGAGTGCCGTGTTCAGACGGGAATTTAAAACCTATTTTACCTCCCCGATCGGGTATTTCGTGCTGGCCATGATGTTCGGCTTTTCCGGTTATTTTTTCTATTTTTATAATATGGGGTATAAGAGCATCGATTTGACGGCGGTGTATTCGAATCTGTTTACCATCGTGCTGCTGCTGGTGCTGCCCATCCTGACCATGCGCCTGATGAGCGACGACAAGCGGCAGAAAACCGATCAGGCTCTGCTCACCGCTCCGGTGAGCCTGACCGGCATCGTCGTGGGAAAATTCCTCGCGGCGCTGCTGATCTTCGCCATCGGCATTTCCATCACCATCGTGTTTGCCATCGTGATCGCCTTCCAGGTCACCCCGGACTGGATGGTCATCATCGGCAACTTCCTGGGCCTCATTCTGCTGGGCGGCATGGTCATTTCCATCGGCCTGCTCATTTCCTGCCTGACCGAGAGCCAGTTTATCGCGGCCCTGGGCACCTTCGTCATTTCCTTTGGTCTGCTGATGGTGGACGGCCTGTCCAGCATGTTCCCCTCCAACGAGGCAGTGGCCGCGGTTGTGAATTTTGTCTCGGTGTCCCAGCGCTACAGCGATTTTACCATCGGGGTCATCAACTACGACAACGTCCTCTTCTTTCTCAGCATGCAGGCACTGTTCCTGTTCCTAACCGTGCGTGTGCTGGATCGCAAGAGATGGAGCTGAGAGGAGGATTCGCGCCATGAATAAAGATAATCTGCCCGAGGAGCAGACCCCCCGGACCGAGGAATCCGCCGCCGAAAACGAGGCGGAGGAGACTGCCGGCGAGGTGTCCGCGTCCGAGGAGACCACCGAAACCCCGCAGGAAGAGGCCCTCTCTTCCGAGGAAGCCCAGACGGAGCCGGACGAAAACGACGTTGCGGAAGAAGAAGGCGGCGAAGACGCCCTTCCCAAGACGAAAAAACGCCGTTCCGATTCCCGGAAACTCCGGTTTGGGGCCATGGCCACCGGCCTGAGTGTGATCGTCATCGCGGCGGTCATCCTGCTCAATGTTGTGGTCGGTATCCTGGCCGACCGCTTCCCCCTCTCCTTTGACCTGACCAAAGACAAAACGTTTTCCCTGAGTGAACAGGGCATCACCGTAGCCGACAGTGTCAAGCAGGACGTGGAGATCACGGTTTTCGCGGATGAGTCCCTGTTCAGCACCCCGGGCTTCGGAAACGAGCTGGATACGATCTTCCGGCAGTTCTACCAGATGGCCCGGGAGTACGGCACCCGTACAGGCGGAAAGGTCAAGGTTTCTTATGTGGATCTGACGGCCAATCCCACCCTGGAGTCTCAGTACACTCAGTACGGCAATCTCGAGATGGCGGACATTCTGTTCGTGTCGGGGGGACGGCACCAGCTCATCAGCTACACCGACCTGTTCACCCAATCCCAGAGCTACACCTCCTCCACCGGCTATGCTATCACCTCCCTGGTGGAGCAGAAGTTGGCTTCCTGTATCAACGCCGTGTCGAGCGAAAGCCAGACCGTCATCACCCTGCTGACCGGACACGGGGAAGACACCACTGCCATGTCCGAGCTGCAGAAGCTGTACGAGCTCAACGGCTATACCGTGGAGACCGTGGATTTCACCACCGCACAGGAAATTAACAAGGACAGCAAAGCAATTGTGCTGGCTGGCCCCACCAAGGATTTCACAGAGGATGAACGCAACCGCCTGCAGGAATGGCTTTCGAACGACGGTAACCTGCAGCGCAACCTGCTGCTCTTCTGTTCCTATCGAGTGGCTTCTCTGCCGGTTTTGTACGGCTTTGTCGAGAGCGATTACGGCATTCAGGTTACCGGCAACCTGATCCAGGAAACTGATCAGAGCAATATGTCCATCATCGGATACAACGTCGTACCCCTGAGTTCTATTCAGAGCAGCGACCTGACCACCGACGGGGCGGGCAAAAGGGTGATTTTCCCGAACTCCCTGCAGCTGGTCACCACCAAGGACAGCGATTCCACCAAGAGCAATCCCACCAATGTGCCTCTGATTACCTACAGCAACACCGCCAAGCTCTATAAGCTGGCCGACCTTCTGGAGGAAAACGAGGAAAGCGAAGCCTTCGACGCCGACAGTTATCCCGTCACCGCTATGGCTTACGCCGAAAAGCAGGGGATCGTCAACGGTACCGAATCGGTCAGCAGCCATGTGATCGTCTGCGGTAGCCTCCAGATGACCTATTACCTGTCCATGAACAACTACTACAATGAGAATCTACTCATCGAGCCGATGAACACTGTTACCGGTAACACCAACGCGGTCGTAATCTCGGGCAAAGCGATCAACTCGGAGATGCTGGACTTCAGCTCCGCCACCACCCAAGTTGTGGGCCTGGGCCTCTTCACCATCGGCATTCCGGCCGTCACCCTGATTATCTGCCTGCTGGTGTTCCTGAAGAGGAGGCATTTATGAGCAGACAAGTGCGCACCCTGATCCTCGCCGGGGTTGCGGTGGTCGCGCTGGTCGCTCTGCTGCTGGTGCTGATCTTTCTCCTTCCCAGCAAGGGAACGGTAGACACGTCCTCCGTGGCCTCTTCCGACACGTCGGTGACGGTGCTCGATAAGTCCAAGGATGCCGACGGTAAAACCGTTGACCATCCGATCAAAAACATTCAAATCACACTCGGAGGCGAAACCTACATCCTTTCTCAGAATGAGGAAGGGGAACTGGTGGCGGATTCCTATAAGGATCTCCCCATCAACACCTATGAGATTTCATCTCTGGTCAGCACACTGACCACCATCACCGCCACCAAGGAAATCGCCTCCAATCCGGACAGTCCGGCCGATTACGGCTTTACTGGGAAATTCGCACCCGCGGAATCATCGGAAACCTCTTCCGGCTCCGCCTCCAGCGGGGAGAGTTCCACGGCCAACACCCCGAAACCCGTCGGCCTGACCGCGCAGATTTCGGTCACGTATCACGATGACACCACCTTGGGATTTGAGGTTGGCCGGGAATCCCCCACCAAAGAGGGATATTACCTCCGCGAAATCGGAAAGGATCCCATTTACCTCGTGGACGCCACCTTTGTCGAAACGGTTTCCCAGCCCTCCACCGCCTACATCGGACTGAACGTGATCACTGCCCCTTCGGTTAAAACCGATGACGCGAACGGGCAGGCCCTGCTGCGGGAAATTGAGCTGG
The DNA here is from genome assembly GCA_902461995.1 of uncultured Oscillospiraceae bacterium. Classification (GTDB taxonomy): domain Bacteria; phylum Bacillota; class Clostridia; order Oscillospirales; family Acutalibacteraceae; genus UMGS1623. The sequence continues at coordinate 7,370 of CABQAA010000036.1, forward strand.
GCGGTTCGTCCCGGACCTCCCAGCTGATCCTGCGCCGCTCAACGCCGGAGGACAATCTCACCAACACGTCCGATTATGTCATCACCAAGCCCTATTTCCGCGCGGCAAACTCCTCGAGCGCTCTGGTCACGGCGCTGGGGACCTATACGTCCGTCACCGCCTCCGGAGTGGAAAAGCCGTATCCGACCAGTGAAGATCTAAAAAAGTACGGCCTGGATAATCCTTTCTCCACCGCGACGTTCACCCTCGCCGTTCAAACCACGGAAGAGGCGGAGTCGTCGGGAGAAGCCGATAAAACCTCCTACTACAATGTCCAGAAGCATACGATCAAACTCGGGAACAAAAACGATGCCGGTGAGTATTACGCACTGGTCTACAATGAGGATACCCTCATTCCGGTCGTGTACCGTTTTTCGGCCGCTTCGGTTGCCTGGGCGGAATCGCAGTACGATGATGTGGCGGAGACCCTCCTCTTCCTGCGGAATATCACGTCGTTGTCCAATGTGGTCGTAACAGCCAATGGCAAAGTCACCGATTTCCGTCTGGAGCATTTCCCCGACGAATCCGAACGGGATGACCAGATGAAGGTGACGGTGGACGGACAGCCGTATGACACCGCCAATTTCCGCACACTGTACCAAGTCCTAATGAGCATCTCCCGCAAAGGCGCGGCGCCCGGAGAGCCGGCCGGCGACCCCGTCCTCTCCATCAAGCTGAATCCCCTTGAGGCCTCCGATGGGGTGGTGGAGCTGTCGATTTACAAACATGACCCGAATGTGTATATCGTACGGTTCTCGACCGGCGAGACCTATGCCGTCAATGCGACGGAGGTCAACGAGGCAATCAAGCAGATCGGAAATTATTTAGACGGCAAAGAAGTGAAGCAAAACTAATCTTTACCGTATCAAAGCGCCTCCGCCAGACCGGCGGAGGCGCTTTTGATGTGAAAAAATTTATCACAATTTTTTCGACACAATTTGTTGCTTTCTCTGATTTTTCAGAATTTGTGAAAATCAGGGGACGATAACGCAAAATAACTCATTAATGATATATCTATATATGCAAATGTATTACACAAAGCATGGTAAGCTCTGGTAAAATGAGTGTGTCTATTTACGCGTTGATGCTATCCGGTAGGTGTATGACCAGCCTCTCCATTTCGGGAGGTCTCGGGGTACCATCTGTTTCGCTGTAATGTTATATATCGATGCTCCGGATGTCCAGAAGGCCGCTCCGTGCTGTTTTCCCTTTCTGTATGCAAAAAAGGGCTCCTCAGATCGGAGTTTTTTGTGCTTTGTCCTGTATAGCGTACAGGATTCAATCCAAAACGATATCCCCCTGCCATGTCCTGCTTCTGTTTTCAAGCCGATACAGGGTGCCAAAAGGCATTCGGAGACACCCTCCCTAATTGTTTATGAATACTGGGACGGCGCCCGCACATTGACGAATATAGATTGATCGGATTCTTTTATGAGGAGGTCCGCCCCTTGTGTTCCCTTCCAATTCACGATAAAATAAGGGACCGCGGCCTGGGGGATTGGGTGGTCACGACGCTGTCGTTTTTAAATCAAGGGGGAGAGTGGGAACATGAACCATGCGAATAATCTCCGTAAATTGCGGGAAGCCAAGGGACTGACGCAGCCTGAACTGGCAGAACTGTTCGATTCTACCCAGTCCGCCATCAGCAATTATGAGTCCGGAACACGAGAACCGGATATTTCCTTGCTGATGCGGTTCGCCGAATATTTTGATGTCACCGTTGATTATCTGGTCGGCAGCACGGATTTGCCTTTTAGGGTTGATTCCGGTAATATTTTTTATTCCGAACTTGAAAAGGAAATCCTTCTTTTATGCCGGGAACTGCCGGAAGAGGACCAGGAGCTGATGGCGGCGGTCGGCCGTCATCTCAAAAAGAAAAAAGACTCTCATAAGCGTTCCACCAGACAAGCCGGGCTTATATCCGGCTAAATTTGTGGCCACTGACTTGCCGTAGTAAATTTTAATTTTAACTTCGGTATATTTGTTGAAGTTTCCCAACATGGCCGCATGACACTATGATGAAAATAGGTGATCACATGTTAGGCGACCGACTTGGGCAGCTTCGGCGGAGCAAGGGTCTCACTCAGAGACAATTGGCCGATCTCTTATTTGTGTCTGTCAATACTATTTCCGCTTACGAGCGCAACATCAACACCCCCGACGATGCCACAAAAGTCTGGCTGGCGAATTTTTTTGACGTTTCCATGGATTATCTCATGGGTCTGACCGATTCTCCTGCCCGCAGTACTTCGACTCAGTTTATATATGTGGAAAATCTGCCTCACGCCGCTGCAATGGATCTCCGTAAATTTTTGTCCACACTAAAAAGTAAATACCACTTGTGATTATCAAACAGCCGTCGGGTTTCCGGCGGCTGTTTTTCAATTCTCTTATAGCCCCTGCAGCCTCTGTATCAATCCAAGCGCTTGCCGATAGGGCAGATGACGGACTCGGTGCCGACGTCGTTTTTCTCCAAAGCAGCGCAATTCAACCGTGCAGCCGTCCGAACTTCGCTGCCAGGGACTGCGCCGAACAACCGCACAGTCGGTCACTTCGAGCGGGATATACACACGATACAGGGCCAGGCCGCGGGAATAACAAATGGCCGCCGCCCCCCGTCCCACGCCGAACCCCGCTTGGTAAAACCCCAAAAACCGGATGAGCAGCCACCAGGTTGCTCCCGCAGCCCATAGAGCCGCCGCCACTTTCCACACGCCTCCAAACCACAAGGGAATCAAACAGCCTGTCAAGAGCCAAACGGCCGGGGCCAGATATCCGAAAAGTGCGGTTTTTTTCGGCCGCAGTGTGCTTGTGCAGATCGGATAATCGGGCAGCAGCCCGTCAAGCGCGGCACACAGCTCTTTCGGTCTGGCCGCTGGAATCAGCACCGGACGTGCCCCGCTGTCCCGGCCATATCCGGCGGCGGTGATGACCGCCGTATACAGCCCGAACAACCGCATAAAAAGGGTCTGCCGCAGTTCAAGTGCCGTGATTTTGTCGCAGTCAATGAGTACGTCCCGCCTGGTAAAAAGCCCGGAGACAAGGTGCAGACGATTTCCCTGCCGTTCCGCGCGGAATCCGGCATACCGTAGCAAACTCCTCAGGAAGGCAAAGGCCCAGCCGAGAACCAGGACGTTGGCGACGCTTTCAAAAAGCGGCGGCAGGCCGATGGACACAAAGCGGCGGAACAGCCCGACCACCTCGCCCGGCAGTTCCTCGCCCAGTACTCGCCCTGTCTGACGCAGTGCCGGCGCCAGCGCCAGCAGGCCGAGCGCAGCGTTGGAACTCGAAGTGGACATCACCAAAACCGGCCAGATCCGGGCCGCATATCGATTGACGCCTTTGCGGCTGATGCCGCTTCCCATCATGCTTTTTGCTTGCGCGGCAGATAAATAGAGGACGGCGTCGGATTTCCGGCGAAGCCCCGCCGTGTTGATCCGCAGGCGGCGCCCTCCGAGCAGCCATAAAAGCGGGGTGCGCTCCATTTCCACCGAAGCCGCGTCTTCTGCCGATACCCGCAGAACGCGGCGGAGCACCACTCCCTGCGACAGCGCCAGACTGTGCAGACTTCCTCCCGCATATTCCCGCAGATGATAGCGGCACCGACGCCATTTGAGCACGGAATACAGAAGCAGCAGAACCGCGACGCTGCTGTCCCGAATCGAAGCGAGGATCAAATTGGCGGAGACGGCGTAGGAATCCCCCAGAAACGGAGCCGTCAAAATCCGCAGCGCAGGGATAATCAGCAGCGGAATCCATTTTTTCGCATCGTAAAACACATACGCTCCGTAAGGCCGAATATCGATCGGGTTCCCCTCCTTTTCAGCCGTTTTCCGTATCGTCCAGCATTTGAACCAGCCGGTTGGCCTCTTCCTCCGGCAATAAAGGCAAAGCGGCGCTGCCCCCTGCAAAGCGCAGCACGATGGTGCGGCACTTCCACAGCCGATGCAGCGGCGGCGCCCATCCCTCGAATGTGCGCAGTGCGTTCATCGGGATGAAGATCTCCCTCTTCCACAACACGCCCATCCGGGCGCGTACCGCTTCTCCGTCGAAACTGCCCTCTATAGAAGCGGCAAATCGGGGCGGATACCAGAAAAACAGGAAAACTGCAGAGGCAGAGGCGGGGATCAGAAGCAAAAGGATCCAAGAGGTCAACAACCCGGCCGCCAGCCCGATCAGCGCGCTTAGCAGCACGCCGGCTGCGGCGATCGCCAGCATCAGGATTTTACGTGCGCCGTC
>CABQAA010000037.1 GCA_902461995.1 uncultured Oscillospiraceae bacterium
CTCGTCTGCCTCGTCCACGCCGTCCACCGATTCCTCCACGTCCGACAAACCGGCCTCCAGTGAAGAGGCGCTCAAACCGGTCGATATGCTCTCCAAGACCTGGAAGGCCGGATATGGCACCCTCACCCAGAAGAACGGCAAACTGATCCTGGCTCCCAACGAGACCAAGGATGCCGGCGCGTTCCTGCCCGGTGTCAAGCTGGCGGCCGAGCCGACCACTGTGGAAATGAAGGTGTCCGGCCTGACCGGCCTGACCGCCGACATCACCAATCCCATGGTCAAGATCGTCTTCGGCGTGGGTTCCACTGTACCCTCCAAAGATCCGGCCGCCAAGGGCATCTTCGACGTCCGGATCCAGGGCGGCAAGGTCTCCGTTTATGAATGGAACGCCGACTTTGAAAAGCTGGCGGCTTCCACCGGTGGCTGGAAAGACGCCACCTACGGAGATTCCTTCCTTCTGAAGGTCGTCGTGGACGGCAGCTCCGTCACCGTTTCCATCGACGGTACCGCCATCGGCACCTGGACCCTCGGCCGCTTCGGCGACAGCTACAAGGGCGGTTCCATCGGCGTCGCCTCCTGGGGCGCCAAGGAAGGCCTGACCATCGAAAAGCTCGACGTGACGGCCGCTTCCCTCCAGACGCCGGGTGAAGACGACACCCCCAAGACCGGCGCCGCGCTGCCGATCACCGCGGCGATTCTGCTCTTTGCGGCCGCGGCGGGCGTGGTACTGACCATGCGCACACGCAAAGAACACGCCTGATTTCTCATCAGCCCAGCCCCCGCCGGTCGGACCCGGCGGGGGTTTTTATCATGCGGAAAGGATGACGCACGATGCATACCCCTGTATTCTCTATTCATGTAGACTACGCCCGAGCCGGCATATCCGCAGACGGATCCCCCACGCTGCACGCCTATCTCCTCGACACCTGGCGGGACCGTGCGGAGCAGGGACCCCGCCCCGCCCTCATCATCTGCCCGGGCGGTGCTTACGCGTTTACGGCCAACCGGGAGGCCGAACCGGTGGCGGCACAATTCTGCGCCAGAGGCTACCACGTCTTCATACTGCGCTATACCACCACCCCCATGCCTTTTCCGGGAGCCCTCCTGGAACTTTCCGCCGCCGTGGCGATGGTGCGGGAGCACGCCGCGGATTGGAACGTCGATCCGGACCGCCTCTTTGTCTGCGGATTTTCAGCGGGAGGCCATCTGGCCGGGAGTCTCGGCATGTTCTGGAACCGGGATTTCGTAACGGCGCCGCTGGGGCTCGAGAAAGGCGCCAACCGGCCGGCCGGGATTCTGCTCTCTTACCCCGTCGTCACCTCGGGACCGTTTGCCCACCACGAGTCCATTCATAACCTGCTGCCCGACCGGTATGCGGAACAGCGGGACCTCGTTTCCCTGGAAAACCAGGTTACGGCGGACACACCCCCGGTTTTTCTGTGGCACACGGTCGAAGATCCAGTCGTTCCCGTGGAAAACAGTCTGATGCTGGCGAATGCCCTGCGGGCGGCGGGCGTTTCTTTCGAGCTGCATCTCTATCAGCACGGCGGCCACGGGCTCGCCCTGGCCAACCGGCTGACGGAGCGGATTCAGCCCGCCTGCGAAACCTGGGTGGAGCTGGCTGCGCTGTGGATGGAAAGCCTCTGATCCCCGGAGCTTTCCGGAAAGCCCGCTTGTCTGCATAAACCAGTCCCCTGTCCTCCTTGACGAACAGACCGTTCTTATCTACAATAAAATGGAGAATTGGCCGTGGCGGATCACGATTCCGCTCCCACAGGACGGCGTGAAACGGCCAATCCAAGAGGGGGATCAGAACCATGAAAATCTATCGCTGTCCATGCTGCGGCGAGGCCTGTCTGTCGTCAGCCGACAAGCTGTTTTATATCGATGGAAACAGGCGCCGTTACGCTAAGACTGTCCGCAGCAATGTATGTCCCTGCTGTAACGAGCGGTTTACACCGCAAAAACGTTATAAAGGCGTGGGGCTGTTGCTCATCGAACTGGAGCTGCTGGGCATACTCGGAGGAATCGTCTACGCCACATTCGCGATCCACTGGACCTATATCTTGCTCTTCCTGCTGTTCGGCCTGCTGCTTGCTTTCGTGTTCGTTCCGATGACCAACCGGTCATTGGCCCTCGTGCGGTATGACCTGATAAAACGAGAACCCTTGTTCCCGGAACCAAACGCCACGGCCGAGATAACCGAGGGGGTCGGCCGGATTGAGAATCTGGACATTCTCGGCATCCGGTTCGACAAGCACACCCCTGCAGTTCGATTTGAGGAAGCTTTTACCAACCGTCTGGTGCCGGTGGTGTTTTACAAAACACATAAACGGCAAAAGGGTGCTTTGCAGATCACGATTATGAAACGGGGATTCATCCCGGACACTCTGCTTCAGGAAGGGGCGGCGTTTACCGTCGTCGATAACGGCCGAGAAATCGCCCGGGGAATCCTAACCGATCTCCGTTCCCGTCCGCTTCAAAAGCAGAAATGGCAGTTCTGAGCGAGTCCTTAACCTTTCCTTCACGGATGGGAAAACCGCCATCTGAACATAAGAAAACGGGGATCCCGCCGATTGTGTGGGATCCCCGTTCATTCCGTTAAGTATAATATGGATCAATTTGCCTTATAGTAAATCAAAAATGCTGCTATTCCGCCTCATCCGCCCATAAGTAGACGAGCTGCTGGATTTTTTCCTCCATCGTCACACCGTCCCTTGCCGCGAGATACCGGATTGTGCGGATCGTACCGTCATCCAGATGGAGCCAAATCGTCGTGTCGTCCATAGCGCACCCCTCCCACGTCTGTTTTATTTCGTCCAGCCCGGATTCACCGGGCGGTCCCGGTAGTAATACGCTTTATCTCGGTCCGTAATCTCCCGTATAACCCGGCAGGGCACACCGTAAGCAACGCTGTTGTCCGGGATGTCCCTTGTGACGACGCTGCCCGCCCCGATCACCACGTTATTGCCGATGGTCACCCCGGGCAGCACCACGGCGTTCGCGCCGATCCATACATCGTTTCCAATGCGGATGGGCAGGGAAAACTGGGTGCCGTCCCGGCGGTATTCCCCATAAACAGGATGCCCTGTCACCGACAGGGTAACATTCGGGCCGAACATCACATGGTTGCCGATGAACACCTCGATGTCATCCACGATCACCATGTTGAAGTTGGCATAAAAATGGTGGCCGATATGGGTGTTGCAGCCATAGGCAAAATAGGCGGGGGCTTCGATCCACGCCTCTTCCCCCAGCTCCGCCAGAAGTCCTTCCAGAAGAGCCCGCTTGGTTTTAGCATCGCCCGGCCGGGTGTGATTGAAGTCGAACATCACCTCTTTGCAGTGGCCGCGCTGCTTTTCGATCACCTTTTCGTACGCTTGGTCCTCCTTACCGGCATGTCCGTATTCACAGTACAGCTGTCCGGCCTTCATCTGTTCTTCCAGAGACATTGGACTTCCTCCTTTTGGTTTTTTTGAAATTCACGGTATTGGCTACGCCAACATTACAGCGATCACTATAAAATTTACAATGTTATATTTTAATTTACTCCTACTTTATCCTGCTTTACCCTAAAAGTCAATACTAAACGCGCTAAAATAGTATACTGAAGGCGATGAGGTGATCAATATGCGGCCTTTGAAACGAAAAGTCAGCATCACACTGGATGAAGATCTGATCGAAAGAATCCGGGCGTTGTCAGAGGAACAGGATCGGTCTTTCTCACAGTACATCAATCTGGTTTTAAAAGAACACCTGAACAAACGAGAGAATTCCGGTAATCTGGACCAATAAAGGATAAAAAACCCGCTCCTAATCGGCGTCAGCCATGGGGAGCGGGTTTTCTGTTCGGGTTCAGTCCTCTTTCGCAATGGATGTCAGCGCCCAACCGTCCGCTGTTTTGACCACCGTGTAAATCTGTGCATAAGTTGCCTGATCGGGGGTCGGAGGAATTTCATTGCCGTTGTCGTCGATAGCGATATCGTTGTTGGAAACGTAGGCCACCCGGACGGTTATGGTATCCTTTTGACGCTTCAGTGTGTCGATCACCGGCACATAGTTGGCAGAGACCGTTGTAAACGGCACGTGATAGCACGCGTTATCGGGATCGTATTCAAATGCAAAGCCCTGGCTTTCCTCTTCGATGCTGTGATGGTTCGGCACGGCTTCGGGGCCGAACAAATGGCGGTAGGAGGCCTCGATCTCATCCAGCGGGATCATGATCCGATACTCTTCGTCCTCGGGATACGCGCTGGTTTGATCGTCTTCCCGATACTGGCGCACCTGCTCGGCTTTGGTAATCCGCCAAATAGCCGCCAGGAGCAGGGCATCCTGCTGTTCATCGTTGATGTTGGTGAACGGAGAGGGACAATACTGCATAACGGGCAGCAGAAAATCGTTCAGTTCCTTGCGCAGTGGGGTGTCGTCCTTCGCTTTCTGAATGGCATTGACGCCGGTGAGAATCAAAGACACCACCCCGACGACCGCCAGAACCAGCACCAGGAAGCCCAACGGGGCGGCATACCACAGCCGTCCTTTGCGCCGTCCGTGCTTGGTATAGCGCGGGGACCGGATCGCCGCCTCCCCGCTGTCCTCCGGTATCGCCAGACTGCCGGAGAATCCGGACAGGCGGCCGTCTTCGGCGGGCGGAAACTCCTCCGATGATTCGGACGAGAGGCTGTCCGTCCGGGCAAGCTCCCGCGCGGTGAGCTCTGCGGATTTTTCTTTATCCTTTTCCAGTCGCGTTTCCGGCTCCTGTTTGGGAGAGGATGCGGCCGAGAGCGGGGGTTCTAAAGGCGGTGTTCCGACTGGAGTATTCCGCTCGGCCGGCTTTTCCACCTGTTCACTCTCCGCGGCAGGGGCCTTTTCCGGCTCCGCCGTTTTTTTATTCCGGACACTCGGGGCCGGATTCTCGACCCGTTTCCAGTCGCTCATACAGTCTCCCAGTCCTTTCCGTGCCCCTGTCCTTTGGGCCATACGACGGGCACAATCCATCGAAAAATAAGCTCTATCCGCCCGATATGCAACCGAGGCGCTTGGTGTCAGCGGATCTGTCCGTTTCCGACGATGATATATTTCGTAGTCGTCAGCTCCCGCAGACCCATCGGGCCGCGCGCGTGAAGCTTCTGATTCGATATGCCGATCTCGGCGCCCAGGCCGAACTCCCCGCCGTCCGTAAACCGGGTGGAAGCGTTGACGTAGACGGCGGCGGCATCCACTCCGTCGAGGAAGGCCTCGGCCGCGCGTTCGTTATCGGTGACGATGCACTCACTGTGGCCAGTACCGTATTGGGCGATGTGGGTCATCGCCTCTTCGAGGGAGTCCACCACCCGCACGGCGAGGATGTAATCCAGGTACTCGGTCGCCCAGTCTTCCTCTGTGGCCGCTACGGTTTCCACGTCCCGCAGAATGGCGGCCGCTCTGGGACAGCAGCGCAGCTCCACCCGATGCTCCCGCATCCCGGCGGCGATCACAGGCAGCGCCTTTTCCGCAATATCCGCGTGGACGAGCAGGGTTTCGGCCGCGTTGCACACCGAGGGACGGGAGGCTTTGGCATTGACCGCGATGGCGGCTGCCATCGCCACATCGGCGTCCTTATCCACGTACACATGGCAGTTCCCGGTACCGGTTTCGATGACCGGGACCGTGGCGTTCTGCACCACCGACCGAATCAGACCCGCCCCGCCCCGGGGGATCAGCACGTCGAGATACTCGTTCATCCGCATCATGGCGGCGGCGGTCTCCCGGGAGGTATCCTCCAGAAGCTGCACCGCGTCGGCGGGCAGCCCCGCGGACGCCAGCCCTTCCCGGATCGCCGCAGCGACCGCAATATTCGCCCGGATGGCCTCTTTCCCGCCCCGGAGAAGTACGGCGTTTCCCGCCTTGAGGCAGAGGGCGGCAGCGTCGGAGGTCACGTTCGGGCGGGCTTCATAGATAATGCCCACCACACCGAGCGGCACCCGCTCCCGGCGGATTTTCAGGCCGTTCGGGCGGCGGAATCCCTCGACGACTTCTCCGATCGGATCGGGCAGGGCGGCGGTCTGCCGCACCCCGTCCGCCATGCCCCCGATACGGGCGGCAGTCAGGGTCAGACGGTCGATCAGCGCCGGGGTCATCCCGGCCTCCCTCGCAGCCGCAACGTCGGCGGCGTTGGCCTCCAATATCGCGGCGCTGTGTTCTTCCAGCGCCTGTGCCACAGCGTACAGGGCGGCGTTTTTCTGTTCTGTTCCCGCTCCGGCGAGCAGGCGGGAGGCGGCTTTGGCCCGCTGCCCCATCCTGTCCAATGTATCCATACTTGTCCCCCTTCTTTCCTCAATCGGTTGCAATACCCGTTTCATAACGGGCCGGCGGATGCATGCGGAACGTTTACGGCAGGAACCGGGTTCCCACCGGCCGGCCGTCCAGCAGATCGTACAGCCGCTCCGCGCGGGAACCCTGCATGATCACCGTCGGAATCCCGGCTTTCTTCGCAATTTCAGCGGCATGCAGTTTGGTCACCATGCCGCCGGTTCCCCGGTTGGAGCCGGACCCCCCCGCCAGGGAGAGCAGATCGGCATCGATTTCCCGGACCTCCGGAATGAGCTTCGCCTCGGGATGGGTGCGCGGATCGGCATCGTACAGCCCGTCGATATCAGTCAGCAGCACGAGCAAATCGGCCTCCACCAGACTGGCGACGATAGCGGACAGGGTATCGTTGTCGCCGATGCGCCCGCCCACCAATTCATCGATCGCCACCGTATCGTTTTCATTGACCACGGGCAGAATTCCCATGTCCAGCAGGGTGGTGAAGGTGTTCAGCACATTCTGCTTCGAATGCTCGTTCTCCATGATATCCTTTGTGAGCAGAACCTGTGCGACTGTGCCGTTGTATTCCCCGAACAGTTTATCGTATATAAACATCAGCTCGCACTGCCCGACGGCGGCGACCGCCTGTTTCTCGCGGGTGCTCGACGGCCGCGCAGGCAGTCCGAGCTTGCCGACCCCCACGCCGATCGCCCCCGAGCTTACCAGGATGATCTCCCGTCCGGCGTTCTGCAGGTCGCAGAGCACCTTGCAGAGGGTTTCAATGGCGCGGATGTTGAGTTTGCCGTTTTCGTATGTAAGGGTCGAGGTCCCGACCTTGACCACCACCCGCTTTGCCGCGGTGATGGATGGAAACTCTGCCATATGGACACTTCCTCTTCCTTCGGTTAGTATAGCATATCCGAGCACCCGAATTCGGGCGAATCCGCATTCACCTGATGGCAGACGAAGCAGCCGGATTCAGCGCCGTCCGCACGTCTTTTGCCGGGCGGACGGGGCCGGCGGCGGCAAACGCCCACTCTCCCTGAAACATCGCGGAGGCCAGCGCCTGCACCTGCTCGAGCGTCACGTCGTCTAAACGGTCAAACGTCTCTCTCACCGGGATATCCCGCCCGGCATAGAGTTCGTTCTGACCCGCGTAATAGGCACGGGACACCACGGTCTCCATTCCCAGGATCAGGGAGGCCTTGATCTGCGCCCTGGCCCGCTCCAGCTCGGCGGATGTGACCGCCGTCTGCCCGCACAGGCCGTCCAGCAGCTGCCGGATTTCCCGCAGGGCCTTTATCTGGTTGGCTGGCGCCACCGAGGCGGAAATGGTGAACAACCCCGTTCCCCTCGCCGCCTCGTGCGTGGAATAGACGGTATAGACCAGCCCCTGTTCCTCCCGCAGACGGAGAAACAGGCGGGAAGAGGCCCCGCCGCCCACGATAAAATTGAGCAGCATCATGGCGTACCGCCGCTCGTCGTCAAAGGAGAGACCCGGAAAGCCCAGTTCCAGGCTCACCTGTTCCAGCCGCTTGCGGCGCAGGGCGATGCCGGGAGAGAATCCGGGGACGGCCGTCCTGGGACAGCCGAGGCCGCGGGGACGTTTACCAAGGGTTTCGGCCAGCTTGCCGAGCAGCGCCTCCCGGTCAAAGTGGCCGGCCAGTACCACCAGCATCCGCTCGGGCGTATACGCCTGAGCGACATAATCCCGCAGGGCATCGGCCGTGACGGCCTTCACCGTCTCCGGCCGGCCGCATACCGGCCATCCAAACGGCGAATCCGGCCAAACGGCGGCGCAGAGCGCTTCGTGGGCCAGATCCTCCCCGATATCCTCGTACATCGCCATTTCTTCGAGAATCACGCCCCGTTCCAGCTCCAAATCTTCCGGATCGAAGCGGGAATGGAGCAGCATATCGAGCAGGATATCGAGTACACGGCCGGGTTCGGCCGGATGGGGATTCACAGCGAGCACCTGCGCGTAATAGCGGGTATACTGCCGGGTCGTATAGGCGTTGAGATTTCCTCCGAGCGCATCGATTTCTTCGGAAATCTGGCGGGCGGTCCGGGTTGCCGTTCCTTTGAACAGCATATGTTCAGCAAAATGGGATATGCCCTGTCTCGCGGGGGCTTCATAGAGAGACCCCACCTCCACCCAGATATCCACCGAGGCGGACAGCGCGTCCTCTTCGGGGAGAAGCAGGATCCGCAGGCCGTTCTCCCACTCGATTTTTTCCATGGTTATGACGACACCTTTCCCCGGCGGCGCAGATAGGCGGCCGCCTGTTCGAACACCTGCCGGTCGTTGTCATAGGTCACGAGCCGCCGTGCCTCCATCTCCGGAAGCCAGCGGGCCGCCGCGATTTCCTCCGCTTGCAGGCGGAGCGTGCCGGAGGTTGCCTCTCCCAGAAAGTAAATGACATCTTTCGTGATACCGGGCCCAGGGGAATACCGGACGCTCGCGCGGAAACGGGTATCCAGCACCGCTTCGATGCCGGTCTCCTCCCGGATTTCCCGCCGTGCCGTCTCCTCTTCCGTTTCACCCGGTTCCACATGGCCCTTGGGGAAGGCCCAATGGCCGCCGTTACCATGCCGTATGAGCAAAAAGGCTGGCCCCTCCGCCGTCTCGCGGAAGAGCACCGCCCCACAGGAGGTTTCATATCGGTCCAACCGTCATCCGTCCTTTCCAGGCCCGCCGAACAGGCGCAGCACGGCGAGCTCCTCTCCTCGCGGCTCTCCGAGCCCGAGAAAATCTCCTTCCGGATTCTGAACCCGGACGATGCCGGACGGCACCGTCGGCAGGCGGTCGAGCGCCAGTGCGCCTCCATTGAGGAACCGGGCGGCCTGACCGGCCGTAACCCGGACAATCGGATGACCGGAAAATGCTGTCTCGACCGGCAGAACCCGGTCGGACAGGCGGCCCTCTTCGGCCAATTGCCGCGCCTCTTCCAGTGTCAGGCACTGCGCCAGGGAAAAGCCCGCCGCCTCGGTCCGCCGCAGCGCCGACATCACGGCGCCGCAGCCGAGCAACCGGCCCAGATCGTCGCAGATCACCCGTATGTAGGTCCCTTTTGAACAGGCACAGTCGAGAGTCAGCGTGCCTTTATCAGGCCGATAATCGAGCAGGTCCAGGCGATGCACCGTGACAGGCCGCGCCTCCCGTTCCACCTCGATGCCGCGGCGGGCCAGATCGTAGAGCCTGACCCCATCCCGCTTTAAGGCGGACATCATGGGGGGCACCTGCCGGATATCGCCCCGGAAAACCGGGAGCACCGCATCAACCTCGTCCCGCGACGGTGCGGGCTTTCCGGTGGAGGTGACGGTTCCCCAAACGTCCAGGGTATCACTTGTGTAGCCGAAGGTCAAGGTGGCGGTATAGCGTTTGTCCTGAACCGGCAGCAGCGGAATCGCTCTGGTGGCCCGTCCGAACAAGACCGGCAGGACGCCGGTGGCCATCGGATCGAGCGTACCCGTATGCCCGGCCTTTTTCTCCTGCATGAAGCGACGCAGGACGGCACAGCAGGCAAAGGACGTCATATTTTCCGGTTTATCCAGGCAGAGAATCCCGTCCATCGTCCCGCCCCCTTTGGAAGGTTCTGTCTTGCGGAAGAAACTCCGATCAAGCGCGATCGATCGCCGGAACGGCGGTCTGCACCGCATCCATGAGCTTGGCGACTGCCGTATCGGCCGGCCCATTCACCGCACAGCCGGCTGCCTGTTTATGTCCTCCGCCGCCGAGAACCGCACAGATGGCGGAAGCATCGGCGTGGCCGCCAGTCCTTACGCTGACTTTGAAATTGCCGTCGGCCTTCTGCCGCAGGGTAATGCCCACCCAGACCCCTTCGATCTGGCGGGGAAGAGGGGCCAGTCCCTCCATATCGTTTTCCCCAGCGCGGCTGGTTTCCAGCATGTCGTTGGTGATGATCATCACCGCCAGCCGCCCTTCCCAGTAAAACCGCATGGATTCGAGGGCCAGACGTTCGAGCTCCACCCGTGCGCGGGATTTGCAGTCGAACATCACACGGTTGATTGTTTCGGTTTCCGCCCCCGCGTCCATCAGCTCCGCCGCCACCCGATGGGCGTACGGCGTGGTGTTGCCGTATTTGAAGCAGCCGGTATCGGTTGAGAGCCCCGTATACAGGCAGTTGGCGATGGCAGGGGTGATCGTCACCCCCAGGCAACGCAGCAAATCGTAGATGATAAGCGCCGTCGCAGAAGCACCCGCGTCAAGCAGCAGGTTCTTCTGAAAATCCTGATGGGAGGCGTGGTGGTCGATCGCCAGGTCCACCCGGTCCGCGTAAGCGGCAAGGCGGGGGCCGAGGAGTTTCGCATCCGCCACATCCACCGCGCAGATGAACGCCGGGTCGAATGCAGGGTTTGCCGCCCCGTCGGCCATATAGGCGTATTTGTCCGGGATCTCATCGGAGCACGCCACCCGCGCCGTTTTGCCCAGGCTTTGCAGCGCCCGGCACAGCGCATACCCGGATCCCAAGGTGTCGCCGTCCGGGTACTGATGGGTCAGCAGCAGAATACGATCCGCTTCGAGCAGCAGGTGCGCCGCTTCTTTGATCGTTACCGATAGACTCATGGAGACATATATCCCCTTTCCCTCCCGGCCCGCCCTAGGACAAGCGGCCGGAATTCGTTTCCCTCAAAAGCGGCACAGCGAGATTATTTCCCGCCGCGTCCGTCGTTTTTCTTTTCCAAATCGTGGAGAGTCTGCGCGATACGGGCGCTGTAGGCAATGGAATCATCGGCGACGAACCGAAGCTCAGGCACATGACGCAGACGAAGGGCAGCGCCGAGTTCATGGCGGATATAGCCGCCCGCCGACTGAAGGCCCTTGACCGCCGTTTTGGCGGCTTCCAGTCCGTCCATGGAACTGACATAGATTTTGGCATAGGACAAATCGTTGCTCACTTCCACCCGGACGATGCTGACGAGCCCGGTCACCCGGGGATCCTTCACTGTGCGCAGAATGGCCGTGAGTTCCCGCTTGATATCCTCGCTGGTCCGGTCCATCCGATAGCTGGACATAGTCGCTGCACCCGCCTTTCCCCCTGTCGGGGTGTCATGGGACCGGCAGGCCTCCCCGGCTCAGTCCCTATACTCTTCGATGATATAGGTTTCGTAAATATCGCCTTCGCGGATATCGTTGAATTTCTCGAGACCGATCCCGCATTCGTAGCCCTGCGCGACTTCTTTCTGGTCGTCCTTGAAGCGCTTGAGGGAGATCATCTTGTCGTCGGCGATGATGATGCCGTC
>CABQAA010000038.1 GCA_902461995.1 uncultured Oscillospiraceae bacterium
ATGGCCGTCGCCCCGATGGGCCCGGGAAAGTCCCCCTGCAGGACATTGAGCCATGTCAAACTCGTGCCGCCTCCGCTGTTCAAGAGAGCGTTCGGAGACGGAGCGGTGAGGATGCCGGCCGTATCCCCAAGCGGCAAGGGAGAGGTCTGACCCGCATAGGGATACAGGAAAAGGCGGCCCGGAAAGCACACCGTCACCACCGCAAGACCGGCGGCCGCAGGATTGAACACATTTCGTCCGGTTCCGCCGAAAGGCATTTTGACCACGAGAATGGCAAAGGCAGCCGCGATGGCCGGCAGCCAATAGGGAGACAGAGGGGACATCATCGCCCCCACGAGGCCGCCGGTGACGGCGGCGGTGCCGTCGAGCAAGGTCGGTTTTCGATGCATGAGCAGGCAGCCGAACAGTTCACAAAGCATGGCCGTTCCGATGCCGATCAACACGAGCAGCACCGGCCGCATGCCGTAATAGACGAAGGAAAAGACGCACAAAGGGACAAGGGCGATGAGAACGTCCAGAGACAGGGCGGCGGACCGCTCGGTCAGGCGCACGTGGGGCGCGTTGGTCATTTTAAACGTCATCATCGTCACCCCATTCAAAAAAGATGGTGCCGTTGGTGCCGGCCGCTTCCTGGACCCGCACGGCGACATCCCGGCCGGCAGGACAGACGTAGGAACAGGCGCCGCAGCCGTCGCAGGCCTCCGGATGGAGGGCGGCGAGGCGTTCATAATGCATATTTTCCAGGCGCCGGACGATTTCATACGGAAGCAGTCCGGCGTGGCAGGCATGCACGCAACGGCCGCAGCCGATGCAACTGCCCTGGGAGAGGAGAACGGGACGGGTTTTCAGCGCCAACAGGCAGGTCATCCCGGGCAGAACGGGCAGTTCGTCGGACGGCGCGGTCCGTCCGGTCATCAGATCACCGAGAATGAGGTAATGGGGATCCTCCCGCAGTCCGCAGTGGGCCAGAACCTCCCGAATGGGTACGCCGAATGGGACAGTCAAATTCTGAGGAGTGGCGACCGCATCCCCTGCAACGGTGATGACGCAAGACGTCTGAGGTTCCCCAAAGGCCGCCGCCCGATAGAGCGCTAAAAGCGCCTGTACGCCGATGCGGCGCAGCAGCGGAGCGGGGCGCAGGGGGGAAGAGGGCGCATAGCGGTCCACCGGATAGCGGCGGCGCACCTGGAAGAGATGCTCCTCTCCCAAACGCTGCTGCAGCGACCGGCGGCGGTCGCCCGGTAGGCAAACGGCCACATGATAGGCGGTGGTCCCCACACAGCGTGCGGCCAGGCCCAGTCCCTGACCGACCTGTTCGGCAGAGCGGCTCAGAACCGTCCAGGCACTGGAGGCGTAGGGTTCGGGCTCTACCCCGTCTGCAACGAGGCAGCCGCATCCTTCGCTTTTCCATTGCGAAAGCTTAAGATGCAGCGGCACGCCGTCGAGTTCATCGATAATACCTGCGTTTCGCGCGGCCTCGATTACCCCGCCCGGCGACAGCCGTTCAATTGCAGCAGGTTTGTTCTCCTGCGCAGGCTCTTCGTCGGGCACCACGGCAATAACGGCGCAGTCGAGCGGCCCATACAGAGGATGGGACAGCGTACAGGCGCCCTCCAAACTCCCCGTGACGCTGGCAAACACCGGCAGGGAAGCCGAGTCACCGGGAATCACGAGAGGCTGATTTTTCCGAATAATGGCATGCAACGGATGGGCGGGCCTCTCCCCCTGCTCGGCGTAGGCAAGTGGAAGATAGAGGGGTCCCTTCGCCTCGAGGGTGGATAGTTCGCGGGAGGCGGCCGGTTCTTTCAAGTAGGTCAACCGGACACCCCGTTTTGTCTGAATAGGCATGGATACAAACCGCCTTTCGCCCGGGCGTCGAAACGTTCCAGTTTTTCACCTCTTGCAAAGTGCTGGTCCTGCTAATATGATGGTAGTAGGGCAGGGGCCCCCTGGGGGGGCCTGTCCGATCATTCCGCGCCGGAAACCGATGCCGCCCGGCACGGCAGAAAAGGAGGGGGTACAGCCGTGAAAATGGAACAGTTGGAGAACGGCTGTTTGAAGATATTTCTGGATGAAACCGATATGAAGGAGATGGGGCTGCGGTTTGAAGAGATGGATTACCGCGACACCGCCACCCGAGAAGCGATCGCCCGTTTGTTGGAGACGGCCCGGACAGAAACCGGATTTGAGGCCCCCGATGGGCTGCTCGTCGAGGTGCTCCCCCTGGATAAAGGGTGCCTGATTCTCATGACGCCAAGCCGGACATCCTCCGCCGCGCCGCCGTCAGAACGCCGGCGGTTCCGCATGGTGCGGGCCGGCGGGCCGTTTGTCTACGCTGTGGACGGAGTGGATCAGCTGTTTCAGCTTTGCGCCGGGCTGAAACGGTTTCGGCGTCCGGGAGATGAAACCGCTTTTCGGGAACCCGCTTCTTCGCTGTATAAATTCGGGAACGGGTACCGGCTGGTCATTTATCCCGGCTTTGTCACTCCGAGGGGAATGAGCGGCATGCTCTCGGAGTTCGGCAAACTGGTAGGCGAGGGGGATGCCGCCGCGGCTTTTACCGCAGAGCACGGACAGCCGCTCGCCATCGGCGATGCGGTCGACCGCCTGGGGCGCTGCTCCTGAATCAGGCCAAAGCGTGAAGTTTGTCAACCAGTGCCGTGGGATCGGAAGAATTGAACAGTGCGCTGCCCACCACCGCAACGTCCGCCCCGGCACGGACGGCCAGCGGAGCGGTTGCCTCACCGATGCCGCCGTCAACTTCAATGCGGACATTGAGTCCGCGCCGGTCGATTTCCGAACGGATGGCCGCGATTTTCGGGAGCATATCCTCCATGAAGGCTTGTCCGCCGAAGCCGGGCTCCACCGTCATCACCAGAACCATGTCCAGCCGGTCGAGATACGGGAACACCGCCTCGGCCGGCGTGGCGGGTTTTAGAGTGAGGGCGGTTTTTTTGCCTCTCGCGCGGATATCGGCAAGCGTTTCATCGATCGGCGCGTCGCTCTCCAGATGAAAATTGATGAGATCCGCTCCGGCGTCGGCAAAAGCCCCGATCAGCCGCTGGGGAAGCTGCATCATCAGGTGTACGTCGAACGGCAGACTGGTCAGAGGCCGAAGCCGGGCGATCACGGGAGGACCAAAGCTGAGATTCGGAACAAACACACCGTCCATGACATCCAGGTGGACCATATCGGCTCCCGTTTTCTCGACAAAGGCCATTTCCCGGTCGAGATGAGCGTAATCACAGGTCAAAATAGAAGGGGAAACTTTCATGCAGCAATTCGTTCCTTTCTGGGGAGAGGCTCGGCGCAAGTCGGGCCTTTTTTCTTGTTTCATTGTACCCGATGAGAGGAGATTCGTCAACAAAGGGGCCCATACATAAATTTACCCGTAACGTCTTGTGGTCCCTTCCGAAAACGCCGCCGGCGTTTTCCCGACCGTCCGGAATGAGCGGGGGCGAGGCCAAAAAACGTCCGTAGGAAATTCTCTTTTGGGGAGTGGAAACCACGCCGGGCGATTCCGCTGTAGGCGGAATGAGCGGGGGCCGGTCCCAAAAGAACGTCCGAAAAAATCCTTTTTAGGGACCGGCCTAGTCGTCTCCCAATTTGAGCACAGCCATGAAGGCCTCCTGCGGTACTTCGACGCTGCCGAGGCGGCGCATCCGCTTCTTACCCTCTTTCTGCTTCTCGAGCAGCTTCTTTTTCCGGGTGATATCGCCGCCATAGCACTTCGCGAGCACATCCTTGCGCAGGGCCCGCACGGTTTCCCGGGCAATCACCTTGCCGCCGATAGCGGCTTGGATGGGCACCTCGAACAGTTGGCGGGGGATATTCTGCTGCAGCCGCTCACACAGACGGCGGCCCCTGGCATATGCATTTTCCGCGAACACGATGAAGGACAAAGCGTCCACGATTTCGCCGTTTAAGAGGATATCCAGCTTGACGAGATCGGATTTCACATACCCTTTGAATTCATAATCAAAGCTCGCGTAGCCCTTGGTCCGGGATTTGAGCGCATCGAAGAAATCGTACACGATCTCATTGAGCGGCATCTCGTAGTGGATGTCTACCCGGGTGGGATCGAGGTATTTCATATCTTTGAATACGCCGCGGCGTTCCTGGCAGAGCTCCATGATGTTTCCGACATAATCGTTCGGGGCCAGGATATGGGCGTCGGTATAGGGCTCTTCCGCCATCTGAATAGCGCCGGGATCGGGATAATTCGTCGGATTGTCGATATACTGGACCGTTCCGTCCGACAGGGTCAGACGGTAGATGACGCTCGGGGCGGTGGTGATGAGATCGAGGTCGTATTCCCGTTCCAGCCGTTCCTGAATGATCTCCATATGGAGCAGGCCCAGGAATCCGCAGCGGAAGCCGAAACCGAGCGCCGCCGAGGTCTCGGGCTCGAAGGTCAGGGAGGCGTCGTTGAGCTGGAGGCGTTCGAGCGCTTCCCGGAGGTCCTGATAATGGGCGCCGTCGGCCGGGAAAATGCCGCAGAAGACCATGGGATTGACCTTGCGGTAGCCGGGCAGAGGCGCGGCCGCCGGGCGGTCAGCCAGGGTGACGGTGTCGCCTACCCGGGCGTCATGCACGGTTTTGATGGCGGCGGCGATATACCCCACCTGGCCGGCTTCGAGGCCGGACTGGGGTTCCAGACGGCCGGGACGCATGATCCCCGTTTCGACAACATCGAAACGGGCACCGGTGGCCATCATCTGGATGGTGTCGCCGGGTTTCACCCGGCCTTCCTTGAGCCGGATATACACGATGACGCCTTTATAGCTGTCGTAGTAGCTGTCGAAGATGAGCGCTTGCAGAGGGGCGTCGGCATCGCCGGAGGGCGGCGGGACGAGTTTGACCACCGCCTCGAGCACAGCCTCGATGTTGGTGCCTTGTTTGGCGGACACCAGGGGAGCGTCGGCCGCCTCGATACCGATGATATCCTCGATTTCGTGCCGGACCTCTTCAGGCCGGGCGGCGGGCAGATCGATTTTATTGACGACCGGGACGATTTCGAGACCGTGCTCCGACGCGAGATAGGTATTGGCAAGGGTCTGGGCCTCGATGCCCTGGGACGCGTCGACAATCAGAATGGCGCCCTCGCAGGCCGCGAGGGAACGGGACACTTCGTAGTTAAAGTCGACGTGTCCGGGCGTATCGATTAAATTAAAGGTATAGGTACGGCCGTCCGCGGCGTCGTAATTCAGGGTGACGGCGTGGGCTTTGATCGTGATGCCCCGTTCGCGTTCGAGGTCCATGCTGTCGAGCAGCTGATCCTCCATGTCCCGCAGCTCGACCGTCCGGGTCTTTTCCAGGATCCGGTCGGCCAGCGTGGACTTTCCGTGGTCGATATGGGCGATGATGCAGAAGTTGCGGGTCAAATCCCGATTTCCGGACATATCGTTACACCTCGTTCTTCCGCCGTACTCCGGCGGAATATGGCCAGTATAAGGGCAGAGACATCTATTCAATCGTATAGTATACCATAAACTGGCCAGGACAGGCAACAGCATATTTTATGGAGTTTGTGAGGCCGTGACGGCGGATATTCCGGTCCGGCCGCGCATGCAGACGCCTTCCGGCCCGGCATGGCATGGGGGGATTCGTGGCAAAAGCCGGACAAAATGGAAAGCCCTTTTTTGTCTGAAAGAGTCTTCCGTTGTTTGAATGCCATCGATGTATGGAAACGATGTCCGGTTGCGGGTCCTGTTTCAAGGTAAGACGGGAAAACCGTGTTCGCGGATGAAAGACAGACCCGGCGTCCCCAAAAGGAACGCCGGGCCTGGTTTACCGTTTTTATTCTTCCATTTGACGGCCGAGGAAGGCCGCGGCAACCTGGGTGAGCTTGACATCGCCCTCCCCGGGTACTGCGCCGCTCTCAGGCAGGATCAGGCAGACGGTGCCCGTCACGTCGCCGGAGGCGATGATCGGCACCGCCACAGCGGCATACCGGTCCATGCTTTCGACCGGCTGTAGGCGTTTTTGATCCCCGGCCTTGGCGATATGGGTCTGGCGCTGCTCCATCAGCTCTTCGAGCTGGGCGGATACACGCCGCTCATAATAATCTTTTTTGGGAAGGCCGGCGACTGCCACGACATGATCCCGGTCGCTGATGATGACGGGCAGGCCGCAGGCCCTCGACATCACATCGGCATACTGATTGGCAAACGGCGACATTTCTCCCACAGGCGAATACTTTTTGAAGACCACTTCTCCATCGTTGTCGGTGAAAATTTCAAGCGGATCCCCTTCGCGAATGCGCATAGTGCGTCGGATTTCTTTCGGTATGACCACACGACCGAGGTCGTCGATTCTTCTCACGATTCCCGTAGCTTTCATTGGCTTTTCCTCCGTATGATGTTGTCGAATACAGGTTCGTTTGGAATGTGAACCTTGTCTGGGTTTAGTGTTTGTTTCGAAGCAAAATTTATACGGAAAATTTTGAAAAGCCGAATGGATTTTTTTGTAATTTATAACAAGAAAAGACGGGATGAAAAAAACAGCGGGCGATCAAAAGATCGTCCGCTGCCGATAGGATCCGTCTTTATTGGCCTTTGTCCTCCGCCAGTGTGATCTCGGCGGTAAAGGTGCTGTCCCGCCGGTTTTCCACCCGCAGGAAGGTCAGGGTGACCCGGTCTCCCACGCTGTGCTTCGACAGCTCCGCACGCAGTTCCCCGTAGTTGTTGACCCGTACGCCGTCAACGTGGGTGATCAAATCGCCTTTTTGTGCCCCGGTTCCCTGCAGGGGAGATCCTTCGGCAATGGAGTCGATCAGAAAGCCCTTGTAATTCGATTGGTTGATGGTGTAGCCCCGGATGCCGAGGGAGACCCGCCCGGTCACGTAGCCGTATTCGATGAGGTCGTTGATGATCGCCTTGGCTTCGGTGATCGGGATGGAGAAGCCGAGGCCCTCATAGCCGGTGATGGCGATTTTCGCGGAGTTGACTGCGATCACCTGACCGGCTGCGTTCATCAGCGGACCGCCCGAGTTTCCGGGATTGATCGCAGCGTCCACCTGCAGGCATTTGATGGCATATCCGGTGTCCTCATAGACGTCCCGGGCCAGGCCGGAGACAATGCCCTGGGTCGCGGTCCAGGCCAGCCCTCCCGCGTTGCCGAGGGCGACGACCTTGTCGCCGATATCGAGCTGGCTGGAATCACCAAATTCCGCGGGCGTCAGGTTCATGGCCGCGACACGAATGACGGCGAGATCAGTGGATTTATCGTATCCGACGATCTCCGCATTGTCATAGACTGTGCCGTCGTGCGTAGTGACGGCGATGCGGCTGTATTCCTTGCCGGTATCCTCGTTGACGATGCAGTGCCAGTTGGTGATGATATACCCGTCCGACGTCATGACAATGCCGGAAGCCTCACCGGACTGCTGTTCGCTCACACCGAAGCTGTTCTGCCCGTCGTAGATGCTCAGAATCACGGTGGATTCCAGATTTTTTTTAACGATTTCCCGGGTGGAGAGTCCTTCCGCATCCTCATCGAGTTCGTTGATCTGGAGTTTGGGAGCGTCCCCGTTGTGAACAGAGGAATTGGGGCTTCCGTTTCCGCCGCTGCTGGTTCCGGGGGCGGCGATGCCGCCGTCCCACGCCATGGCAAGGAGAACGGACAGGGTGATGATGGTGACGGCACACAATCCACCCAGCACGCCGATGAGGACGCTGGTGGGATTCTTTTTCTTTTTAGGAGGCTTTTGTGGTCCGCCCGGCGTGGGAACGGGACTGGAGGGATACACCGGGGGCTGCCATCCATAGGGATTGTAGGCCGGAGCCGGACGCTGCGGAGTCGAATTCTGCCCCGACTGCCATCCGTTTTCCGTGGAAGGGGATGGCCGGGAGGAATAGGGAACACCTGTATTCTCATAAGGGGATGGGGAAGAACTCTCGTTCGATGGAGAAGAAGACCAGCCGGTTGTTTCCTGTCCGCCGGAGTCTCCGCTGACGGGGGTGCCGCCGGATTCGCCGTCGGATCCTTCGGTGGGGGTGTTGTTGAACCAATCTGACATGGTTGTCACGCCTTTCGCCGATATTCATCTTGCCGGGATGTCCGAAAGCCGTCATCCCGTCTGTATGGGTGTATTGTACCCTTTAATTGTGTTCATTTCTTGAAGAAAAACCTTGGATTTCATAAACATTTTGAAAAAAGAGGGATTTTGCGCTGTCTGTTTGGACTATATGCGGCCTTCCAAAGGTTCATACCCGGATGCCGTCCGTTCATTCGTGATACCGGCCGGCTTTATCCGAAAGCGTTTTGTCCGCCGTTCCATCCGGAAGCCAGAAAGAAAACTCACAGTATTCCCCTTCGACCGAGCGGACCTTGATCTCGCCGTGGTGGAGGTTGATGACGGTTTTAACGATATAGAGACCGAGACCGACCCCGTTTTTATCGAGACCGCGGGACTGGTCGCTCTTGTAAAACCGTTCAAAGATATGCGGCATCTCCTGCGCGGCGATGCCCATGCCGCTGTTGCGGACGGCGCAGACCACCCGGCCGGGTTCCCGATACACCCTCAGGGAGATGCTGCCGCCCTCATTGGTGAATTTCACCGCATTGTCGAGCAGATTGTACACGACCTGGCCGATCAGATCGTAATCCGCGCTGACCTCTTCGCGCTGACAGTCCTCGAGGTCGATGATGGTGATTTTTTTGCTTTCGATACGCTGTTCAAAGGAGAGCAGCGTATTGCAGGCCACCTCGGTCAGATCGAACTGCACGGGGGTGAGCTTGAGCTGCCCGTTGTCGATGCGGGACAGATCAAGCATGGATTTGACCAGCCGGGACAGGCGCTTAACCTCATCGGAAACGATTTTGAGATAGTAATCCCGCTTTTCACCCGGGATGGTGCCGTCGAGAATACCGTCGATGAACCCGGCGATGGTCGTCATGGGGGTCTTGAGCTCGTGGGAGACGTTCGCTACAAAGCTGCGGCGCATGCCCTCCACCGAGGACAGAGAGACCGCCATGCTGTTGAGAGCCGTGGCCAATTCCGCCACCTCATCCTTACCTTCGACCGGGACACGGACGCTGAAATCCCCCTCTCCGAAGGCTCGGGTGGCCGCGGCCATCTGGCGCAGCGGCCGGACCAGGCGGTAGGTCAGAGCATACAGCACGATAAAGGTCAGTGTCAGAACCCCGAGGGCGGAGAGGAAAAACACCTGAAAATTGTCACTGACATAGGCCCCCATCCGCTCGGCCGACGTGGACATGAAGACATACCCGAGCGCTTCGCCAGCCGCGGTCCGAATCGGCACGCCGACGGTATACTGCCGGGAGGCGTAGAGACCCCCGAACGTGTCCACCGAAAAATAGTCACCCTTGCCGCTGCTCAGCCGATTCTGGATGGATTCGTCGAGGGTCTGGCCCACCAGAGTGTGGGTGGCGTCCGAACTCATGACCACACGGTAATCGTTGCTCACGATCAGACCGGTGCCGTCCACGGCGGTCGAGAGCATGTCGAGTACGGGTTCCACGGCGGCGGACATCAGATAGCTCGACGGATTGGCCGGATTCTGCGTGGTGTTGGCAGCCGTGAATTCTGCGACATTTTGGGCGTTTTCCGTCAGCCGTTCCCGGTTTTCCGATACCCAGTATCGGGTGGAAAACAGCATCTGCATGCCGCCCATTGCCAAAAAGCTGATGACGATCACCAGCGACATGACGGTAAAATGCTTGGAGAATATACTTTTGAACATGTGCCCACCTCTCAACCGGCGGCCGGATCCTTGACCTCGAATTTATATCCGACTCCCCAGACCGTTTTAAGCGTCCACTGATCGGAGACCCCGTCGAGTTTTTCCCGCAGGCGTTTGACATGCACGTCCACAGTCCGGCTGTCCCCGTAGTATTCGAAGCCCCACACCTCGTCGAGGAGCTGGTCCCTCGTATAGACCCGGTTGGGGTTGCTGGCCAGATGGTAGATCAGTTCCATTTCTTTGGGCGGCGTGTCGATCTGCTTGCCCTTGACACGGAGCTCATAATTTTCCATATTGATATAGAGACCGTCGTAGCTGACCTCTTTGGCCTTTTTCTGGTTTTGCACGCCGCTGCGGCGAAGCACGGCCTTTACCCGGGCAATGACTTCCTTCGCCTCAAAGGGCTTGACGACATAATCGTCGGCACCGAGCTCGAGACCCAGAACCTTGTCGAACACCTCGCCCTTGGCGGTGAGCATGATGATGGGACACTGCGATTTCTTGCGGATTTCGCGGCAGACCTGCCAGCCGTCGAGTTGGGGCATCATCACGTCGAGCAGGATGAGATCGGGTTTTTCCGGCTCAAACAATTCGAGAGCCTTCGCGCCGTTCGGTACAATGACCGGATCGAACCCCTCTTTTTCGAGATACAGACGCAGCAGTTCGCAGATGTTGGCGTCGTCGTCCACCACCATGATTTTGCTGTTCGCCATCGGTCGGTTCCTCCTCTTATCACATCCCCGCACATCGGCGCGGGCTTTTAGTTCTTATCATATAGTGTATCAAGATTTCGGCAAACGTGTATGAACAGTATTTTAAACTTTTTTCGAGATTTCGTGAAAGACGGCCCGAAAATCGATGTCATGTTTTTTGACTGTGTGTGCTATAATAGAGAATATACGGATATTTGGAAATAGGAGGCGTACACGATGACGCGTTTTATGGAGACCAATCCGCATGAATTGACCGACAATGTGTTCCGCCTGATCGGCAAGGACTGGATGTTGGTAACGGCGGGGAAAAAAGAGGCTTTCAACACCATGACCGCAAGCTGGGGCGGGCTGGGGGTGCTCTGGAATTCACCTGTGAGCCTGATTTTTATCCGTCCCTCCCGTTATACGTATGAGTTTATCGAGCGGGAACAGGAGTATACCCTGTCCTTTTTCGGACCGGAGGAGAAGCGGGCGCTGCAAATCTGCGGTGCCAAGTCGGGCCGGGATATCGACAAAGTCAAGGAGACGGGTCTGACTCCGCTGTTCGACCAGCCGGCACCCTATTTCGAGCAGGCGCGATTGGTGCTGGTCTGCCGGAAGCTGTATACCCACGATATCGATCCCGCCGCGTTCCTGGATCCGGCCATTATGGGCAGTTATAAGGACGGTGATTATCACCGGATGTATGTCGGAGAGATCCTTAAGGCGCTAAAGCCGGTTCACGGATAAGCAAACAGCACCGCCCATGCGAAAGCGTGGGCGGTGCTGTTTGCATTTCATTTGGGATTTCTGCTACACATCTTTTCGGAATTCCGCAATGTCTTCCAATCGACAGTCCAGGATGATGCACAATTTGTTCAGCGTTTTGGTTTCCACATTTTCGTTGGCTTTCAGACGCCGGATGGTTTTATTATCGATGTCACATTTTTCTCTTAGGGTATAGGTAGAGACGCCTTTCTCCTTCATGGTACTCCACAATTTATCGAAAATAATCGTAGGCTTCACCCCCATCTTGACATTTCATATTATGGGGATTATAATCCTTTTCATTAAGGGGATATAATCCCCATGTTGGAACAGATAAAACCCCGCCAC
>CABQAA010000039.1 GCA_902461995.1 uncultured Oscillospiraceae bacterium
CGCGTCTGAAGCTGCTCATCTGTCCGGATCTGCCGAAGCAGAGCATCCGGATCTGGCCGTTGATTTGGTATATCGAACCCTCCTTTCATCCGGGACGCCGTCATCCCGGGAATCCGTCCGGATGCATTCGAACCGGGAAGAGAATCTTAAGAAACAATTTTTCCGCCGGGGACCCCGTGAGATAATCGAAGCGAAGACGGGCACCGCCGGGGCCCGTAACCCGAAAGCCGTCCGGTTCATACGTGATCCGGATGCCGGCCGTATCCAATGCGAGGCGCAGTGCGAGTTCCCAGGTGAACAGGGGCACTTCGCCTCGTTCGGCCGGCTCGAGCAGATCGGCAAACTCCACGGCACTGACACCATCCTCCAGAAAAAGCAGCCAGAGGGTTTTCTTCTGTTCCACCGAAAGAACGTCGAGCAGAGCCGCGGCATCGGAGTTCCGGTTCAGATTGAAATAGGCGAAGGCGGTGTCCGGATTCATTTCCGGAAGTCCCGCGAACAGCCTGTTTGTATCGGGGACACGGGGAACGGCCACAACAGACCGTCCGGGGACGATATGGCGGAGGGTATCCTCCAGGACAGGCATCAAGCGGGGATTCGACATCCCTATTTTAACACATAAATCGGACAGGCGATCAAAATCTTTTCGAGAGAGGTTTCGTTTTTTATACAGGATCGTGTTTCGTGCCGTCCGGACAGCGGACAGTTCGGCGGATTCCCCGTCTTCAGCCGTACCGTAGACGGCCATCGGGTATCGCCCATGGATATACGACATGGTGCCGCCGTATTCCTCCAGGAAACCGCGGCAGTCAAAGCAGGCGGCGGGGAAATGGACCCAGAGGGAGGGCTCGCTTTCCAGACGGTAGATCCGGGGCGCGATGGCGAGTTCTCCCGTCAGCTCCATCACAAGCGCCAGAAGCGCAGCCCCCTCGGATACCGACGGGGTCCGGGGAGAAGGCGCTTCCCATTCGGCCGCCGTCCCTTTATGAAGCAGCATGGAGCCACATCCTTTCGCCCGGAGCCGGAATTAAGAGAAAACTCCGTCCAGCGCCAGATTGACTTTGAGCACGTTGACCGTCGGCTCTCCGAAGATGCCGAGGAAGCGGCCGGCCGTATACCGGTCGAAGATGGCCTCGATCTGATCGGTCGTGAGGCCGTTGGCTTTGGCCAATCGTTCCGCCTGGTATTCGGCCGCCGCGAGCGAAATATGGGGATCGAGCCCGCTGCCCGAAACGGTCACGAGATCGACCGGAATGGGGGTGTCGCCCTTTTCCGGATGGGCGGAGCGAATTTTCTCTGCCCGCTCGGCGAGGAGAGCCTCGTATTCCTCGCTCGCGGGGGAGAGGTTGGAGGGAGCCGCATAGAGAAGCGGCCGCCCTTGTTCATCCTTATAGGTCGTGACATCGAGGTTCATGATCCGGCCCCAGAGGTGCCGGTCGTCGTCGGCCGGCTGGGCGAGCAGTGCGCTGCCGACGGCCTGGCCGTCGACGGTGATGAGGCTGCCGTTCGCCTGTTCCGGGAAGAACAGCTGGCCGAGGCCGGTGGCGAGAGCGGTGTAGGCCACTCCGCAGATCAGCACGAAAATAAGCAGAAACAGAGCGGCCCGGGGAAGGAGCGATTGGAGCGTTTTCATGGCGGAATGCCACCTTTCCGTGTCATTTGCCGCGGGATTGCTCAGTGAAACACACCGAGCGCCACCAGCAGCATATCGATAAGCTTAATGCAGAGGAAGGGGGCGGCGATGCCGCCCAGACCGTAAATCAGCAGGTTGCGGGAGAGGAGACGGCCGGCCGACACCTCACGGTATTTGACGCCCTTGAGGGCAAGCGGAATCAGGGCGACGATGATGAGGGCGTTATACACGATCGCGGAGAAGACAGCGCTTTCCGCGCTGTGCAGATGCATGATGTTGAGCGCTCCGAGTTCCGGATACAGTCCCAGAAACAGAGCGGGGACGATGGCAAAATACTTGGCGAGGTCGTTCGCGATAGAGAACGTGGTCAGACTGCCGCGGGTCATCAGGAGCTGCTTGCCGATCCGCACGATATCGATCAGCTTGGTCGGAGAGGAGTCGAGATCCACCATGTTGCCCGCTTCCTTGGCCGCCTGGGTGCCCGAGTTCATGGCCACGGCGACATCTGCCTGGGCCAGGGCGGGCGCGTCGTTGGTGCCGTCCCCCGTCATGGCGACGAGATGGCCCTTGCTCTGGAAGTCCCGGATCATTTGGAGCTTGCCCTCCGGGGTGGCCTCGGCGAGAAAGTCGTCCACGCCGGCCTCCGCCGCGATGGCGGCCGCGGTGAGAGGATTGTCGCCGGTGATCATGATGGTTTTGATTCCCATTTTCCGCAGATCGGCAAATTTTTCCCGCACCCCCTGTTTGACGATGTCCTTGAGATGGATGACGCCGAGGATTCGATGGTTTTTCGCGACCACCAGCGGCGTGCCGCCCTCCCCGGCGATCCGTTTCACGGCCGCATCGCATTCTTCGCTGTACAGGCCGCCGTGCTGGGTGACATAGGTTTGAATCGCATCGGCCGCGCCTTTCCGGATCTCGTTGCCGCCGAAATCGACGCCGCTCATGCGGGTGAGGGCCGTGAAGGGGACAAAGGTCATGCCGAGATCTCCGAGAGGACGGCCGCGCAGGCCGAACTGTTCCTTTGCGAGCACAACCACGCTGCGGCCTTCCGGTGTCTCGTCGGCCAGAGAGGCCAGCTGGGCGGCGTCGGCGAGTTCCTCCGGCGTGCAGCCGTCCACCGGGACAAAGGCACAGGCCTGCCGGTTTCCGAGTGTGATGGTGCCGGTTTTATCCAGCATCAGGATATCGACGTCTCCCGCGGCCTCGATCGCCCGTCCGCTCATCGCGAGGACGTTTGCCCTATTGAGGCGGCTCATACCCGCGATGCCGATGGCGGAGAGCAGAGCCCCGATGGTGGTGGGAGCGAGGCAGACGAGCAGGGCGACAAGCGATGTAACCGTCAGGGGATTTGCGGTGCCCGCCTGACCGGCTGAGAAGACGCCGTAGGCATACAGGGACATGGTAACGAGCAGAAAGACAATGGTCAGGGCGATGAGGAAGATCTGAAGGGCGAGTTCATTCGGTGTCTTTTTGCGGGCCGCACCCTCCACCATGGCGATCATTTTATCGAGGAAGCTTTCACCCGCCTCACTGGTCACACGGATCACCAGCCAGTCGGAAATGACGGTGGTGCCGCCGGTGACGGCGCTCCGGTCGCCGCCGCTTTCCCGGATGACCGGAGCGGATTCGCCGGTGATGGCGCTTTCATCCACCGAGGCCGCGCCGTCGATCACCTCGCCGTCGGCGGGGATCGGCTCACCGGCCCGGACCAGGACGATATCGCCTTTCTTGAGCTGAGCGGAGGGGCGCGCGGTGATCTCATCCCGCCGGCCGGGAGAAGGGATGAGGTGCGCCTCGACCTCTTTTTTCGCGTTCCGCAGGGAATCGGCCTGCGCTTTGCCGCGGCCTTCCGCGATCGCTTCGGCAAAATTGGCGAACAGGACCGTCAGCCAGAGGACGATGGCGATGGCCAAGGTATAGCCGGTGGAGGCGTCCTGAATTTGAAAGAGAGAGAAGACGAACAGCAGCGTGGTGAGCACTACCGATATATAGACAAGCAGCATCACGGGATTCTGCGCCTGCGTCCGGGGGCTGAGCTTTCGAAAAGCGTCCCGGACGGCCCGCAGAACCATTTTTTTGTCTGCGAGGGCGCTTTTGAGTTTGGCGGCCATGACAATACCTCCTTGATGGGCCTGGATTAGGACAGCATGCGGAGATGCTCGGCGATGGGCCCGAGGGCCAAAGCAGGGAAGAAGCTGAGCGTCCCGACCAGCAGAACGACGAAGATCAGCAGAAAGACAAACAGTGCATTATCCGTCGATAGGGTGCCGGCAGTGGAGGCGATGCGTTTTTTCCGGACAAGGCTGCCCGCGATACCCAGGATGGCGATCATCGGGACAAACCGGGCAAACAGCATCACGAGCCCCAGGCTGAGGTTGAGAAAGACGGTGTTGGCGTTGAAACCGGCAAAGGCAGAGCCGTTGTTGCCTCCGCAGGAGGAGTAGGCGTACAGCAGTTCAGAAAAGCCATGGGGACCGGCGTTGTTCAGGCTGTCTGCAACCGCGGGGACCAAGGCGGCGATGCCGCTGCCCACCAGAATGGCGAACGGGGTGGCGAGGCAGGCGATGACCGCCATTTTCATTTCGTAGGGCTCAATCTTTTTCCCCAGATATTCAGGGGTCCGTCCGACCATCAGGCCGGCCAGGAAGACTGTGAGGATGGCGAAGGCCAGCATGCCGTAGAGTCCGCAGCCGGTTCCGCCGAAAATGACCTCCCCGAGCTGCATGAGCAGCATGGTCACCATGCCGCCGAGGGGCGTGTAGCTGTCATGCATGGAGTTGACCGAACCGTTGGAGGCGGCGGTGGTGAAGGCGGCCCAGGTGGAGGAGGATGCGATGCCGAAACGGGATTCCTTGCCCTCCATGTTGCCGCCGGCCTGGTTCACGGTGCCGATATCCACTGTGCCGTTCGAAGCGAGCTGCGGCGTAGCCGCCTGCTCGCTGACCGCGATGGCCCCGAGAGCGAGAACCAGAACGAGAAACATGGCGGCGAAAAGGGCGATTCCCTGCTTTTTATCCTTTACATTGCGGCCGAAGGTAAAGCAGAGAGCCACGGGGATGAGCAGAATCGAAAGCATCTCGAGCAGATTGGAAAATGGGGTGGGGTTTTCGAGCGGATGGGCCGAGTTGACACCCATGTAGCCGCCGCCGTTGGTGCCGGCCTGTTTAATGGCGATTTGGCTGGCGGCGGGGCCCATCGGTACAAATTGCTTTTGCACCACGACAGCCCCGTCCACGGCCTGTCCGTCCAGGGTCACGGTATCGCCGTCGATCACCGCTCCATCCAGAATTTCACCGTCCCTAACCGCGATTGGTTCAAGAAGCGTCACTGTTTGAGCGGGGCGGAAATTCTGAATGACGCCCTGGGAAATCAGACCGACTGTGATCAGCAGGGAAATCGGCATCAGGATATAGAGGATGATACGGGTGACATCCACCCAAAAGCTGCCGAGTCCGTTGCTCTTCACCCGCATGAATCCCCGGATCAAGGCGAAAAGCACGGCAATGCCGACGGCGGCGGAGACGAAATTCTGCACCGTCAGACCGACGGCCTGAGTCAGATAGCTCAGGGTCGATTCCCCGCTGTAAGCCTGCCAGTTGGTGTTGGTGATAAAGCTGGCGGCGGTGTTGAAGGCCAGGTGCCAGGAGACGCCGCCCACATCCTGAGGATTGCCCGGCAGGATACCCTGAAGCATCTGAAGCAGCAGGAGCAGAATCAGTCCAATGCCGCTGAACAGCAGAATACTGACGGCGTATTGTTTCCAGGTCATCTCCTCGTCCTTGCGGACACGGAGCAGTTTATAAATTCCATTTTCACAGGGAAGCAAAATGCGGGACAGGATCACCTTTTCTCCATTCATCACTCTGCCGATATAGCGGCCGAGCGGAACCGCCAGCACCACCAGTATCAGCAGATACAATCCGTATTGCAGGAGTGTTTGGATCACGATTGATCACCTCGCAGCAGAATGACGATATAGTAGATCAGCAGAATGCAGGCGATGAGCCCGATGGCGATCATCAGCGTGCCCATAGTCAACCCTCCTTTGGCTAAAAGTCTAGCACACAGGAGATAAAGATGGTGTAAACACAGACGGACGGACGTTAAAATTGCATAAAGACGCATGGAGGGAGGAACAGACGGGCGGCCGGATTTGTGAAAAACAGCAAATTCGAACTCTTCGATGGGAGCTTTTTTACCTTGCCGGTGATAGAGGCATTCTTTATAATAAAGGCAAAGACGACAACCATATCGGCATAAACAGCCGTACACCGGAATGACGGGAAGGAGAACGCCATGATCGGGACAGGACGTTTGATTCGTTCGGGGCTACATATTGTATTGGCAGGAGGGATTCTTTTGACGATGACAGCATGCAAACAAACCGGTTCATCCTCCAGTTCGGCGGCGGAAGCCAGTTCTCAAATTGACGCGCTGATTCAAATGCCGGATTTGCCGGAAAACAAAACGCTTATCACGAATCCGGAGGCTTCCGATTTTCTGATTGCGGAAAACGGAACCGCCAAGGTGACCATTGTGGTTCCGGAATCGCCGAGCGACAAGGTGCGGGCGGCTGCGGAGGACCTGCAGTCGGTACTGAACAAGATGACCGGCGCGGTCGTGAAAATCGGGTTTGACAATGTGGAACGCCGGGAAGGCAATTATATTCTGGTGGGTCCGACGAAACAGACCAAGGAACTCGGGATTGAGCAGCCGACCGGCTATCCGAATGCGGAAAAAGTCATACTCAAAAGGGTGAAGAACTATCTGGTCCTGATCGGCAACGACGACGCCGTCTATCAGGGCACCGAAAATGCAGTGACGATGCTCCTCGAAAAGCTGGGCTGCGGCTGGTTCGGGACCGATCCGCTGTGGGAGGAGATCCCCTCTCATCCCACGCTGGCGGTCGGGAAACTCGATATCGAGCACACCCCTCGCTTCCGTTCGCGGAACACGCGGGTGTATTCCTCTTATCTGGCCCTGGGGAGCCGCTGGTATCTGGGCGGCGACCAGATGATGGCCGGCCACGCTCTTCCGGGTCTGGTCTCCCGTGAGACGCAGTTCGAAGCCCATCCGGAGTGGTTCGCGCTGGTAGACGGCAAGCGGGATCCGCAGTCTCAGGAATGGTGGCAGTACGATTACACCAATAAGGAGCTCGCGGCCGAGATCGCCAAAAAAGTGATCCAGTATTTCGACACCAATCCCAACATGACCAATTATTCCCTGGCAGCCAACGACGGCTGGGAAGAGGGTTGGTGTGAATGCGATGTCTGCAAAGCGGTGGGGAATCCGACCGATCAGCTTCTGTATTTCGCCAACAACGTCGCCGAGATTGTGGGCAAGGTCTATCCGGAGAAGCTTCTGACCATTCTGAGCTATCACAACAATTACTTCCCGCCGGAGAAGGTAAAAGCGCATCCGAACGTGGAAG
Source organism: uncultured Oscillospiraceae bacterium (assembly GCA_902461995.1). GTDB lineage: Bacteria > Bacillota > Clostridia > Oscillospirales > Acutalibacteraceae > UMGS1623. Next base: position 7,068 of record CABQAA010000039.1, read on the forward strand.
TGATGTTCTGCCGGGAAACGAGCCTGACCATCCCGCTCGACCTGAATGAAGCGATCGTGGGACGGGATACCATCACCCACAACACCTATACCCAGTCTTGGCTGGGGAACTTCCAGCAGTATATCCGGGATGCCGGGGTCCGGCATACGTCCATATGGGAATGGTACTGCATTGCGGCCGAGCGCGAGGTCTGGGCCAGCGTGCCCTTTGTGCAGGGGAATGTCGCCACCCGGAACCAGGCGCTTTGGGAACAAAACGGCGTGGAATACGTGTTCTATGATCAGGGGCCGGCCGCGAGCTATAGGGAAACGGAACAGAGCTTCTCTCTGCGCTGGCCGCTCTGGTATGTGGCGTCGAAGGGCATGTGGGACGGCAGCCTGTCGGGCGAACAGATCCTCTACGATGCCTGCCGGAAGCTGTACGGAGCCGCTGCGGATGAGATGTTTACCTATTATAAGGCGCTGGCGGACAGCAGCGAACAGTGCCGCGCCTACAGCATGACGTGGATACCGCCGAAACCCAGCGAGATGTATCCGCAGGAGCGGGTGGATGTCATCAACGCCGCCATCAAGGCCGCTGAGGCCAAACTGGACAGCGTAACGGATACGCAGAAGCAGCGGATGGAGGATCAGATCGCCATCTGGAAAAAGGCGTCGCTCCTGATTAAATACAACTGACACATGGGTGCGGCCGGTTTCCGACCGCACTCGGTGTTTTTGGCCGCCAAATGAAGGAGGGCTATTATGGTCCAGGCAAAGCGCGGATTTCTCACCAGCGTACCGGTGTTTCTGGCAGGGCTGCTTCTGATGTCCATGACGGCCTGCCGGCACAAAGAGGCGGATACGCCTTCCAGTGAAAACAGCTCGACGGCCGAATCGGCATCGCTACCGGAGCTTCCGGACAATCCGACGCTGGTCACGAACCCGGGAACAGCGGACTTCGTGATCGCGGAAAACGGAACCGCCAAAGCGGTGATCGTCATTCCGGAATCGCCGAGCGACAAGGTGAAAGCGGCCGCGGAGGATCTGCAGACGTATCTGAACCGGATGACGGGCGGTTCGATCCCGATTGTCGGCGACAGCGAGGACCATACGGGCGAAAACTGCATCCTGGTGGGTCCGACAAAGCAGACGGCGGCTATGGGAATCCAGCAGCCGACGGGGTATCCGGACGCGGAAAAGGTGATACTCAAGCGTGTCGGAAACCGTGTGGCGGTGCTGGGAAACGATGACGAGCGGTATCAGGGGACGGCTTTTGCTGTAACCATGCTGCTCGAGCGGATGGGCTGCGGCTGGTTCGGCATCGATGAGCTGTGGGAGGTGGTTCCCTCCTATCCGACGGTGGCGATCGGGGAGCTCGACGTCGAGCACGTCCCGCAGTTCAACTGCCGCTGGACATATCTCCTGCATAAAAACCCCGAGATGGGGCAGCGCTGGTATCAGGGCGGCGACAACAAGATGGTCGGCCACGGAATTACAGGTCTGATTCCCTGGAAAACCTATATGGAAACCCATCCGAAGTGGTTTGCGCTGGTGGACGGGGTGCGGGATCCGCAGTCCCAGGCCTGGTGGCAATACGACTACACCAACGAGGAACTGGCCGCCGAAACGGCCAAAAAGGTGCTGGAAAAGCTGGAGGCCGATCCGACTTTGATGAATTACTCCCTGGCGGCCAACGACGGATGGGAGAAGGGCTGGTGCGAGTGCGAGACCTGTGCCGCGGCCGGAAATCCGACCGACCAGATTCTCACCTTCGCCAACCGGGTCGCGGAGATTGTGTGCAAAACGCGGCCGGATGTCACCATTTCCATCTTGAGCTATCACAACAACTATTTCCCGCCGGAAAAGGTAAAAGCGCATCCGAACGTGGAAGTCATGTTCTGCCGGGAGGCCAGCATGACCAAGCCGCTGGATCTGGACGAAGCGGTGATCGGGAAAAACAGCATCACCCATAACATCTATACCCAGTCCTGGCTCGGGAATTTCAAGGAGTTCATCGCCAAAGCCGAGGTGCAGCACATTTCCATCTGGGAGTGGAACTGCATCGCCGCGGATAAGGTGGTGTGGGCCGATATTCCCTGGGTGCAGGGGAATGTCGCCACCCGGAACCAGGCGCTCTGGAAGCAGGACGGCGTGGATTACGTGTACTACGACCAGGGTCCTTGGCCGAGCTACAACGATACGGAAGAAAGCTATCCGCTGCGCTGGCCGCTGTGGTATGTGTCGGCCAAGGGCATGTGGGACGGCAGCTTGTCGGGTGAACAGATCCTCTACGACGCCTGCCGGAAGCTCTACGGTGATGCTGCGGACGAGATGTTCGCTTATTACAAGGCCCTGGCGGACAGCAGCGAGCAGTGTCAGGCGGACAGCATATGCTGGGTGCCGCCGAGCCCCAGCGAACTGTATACGGACGCGCGGGTGGCCGTGATCGAACAAACCGTCGAGGCAGCCAAGGCCAAGCTGGACAGTGTGACGGAAGAACAGCGGCAGCGGATGGAAAACCAGTTTTCCCTCTGGAAGAAAGCTAGTTTCCTGATTAAATACAACTGAATGCGGCATTTTAGCGCGGCTGGGGAAACCGGCCGCGCTTTTTCTATGGATTTGCCGTGCAAAGGGCCGCCAAACCCGGAAAAACGGGATTTTTTACACATCTCCGCTATCCTCTTGGAATACTCCGTGGACAGGGCGAATATAGTGGTGATAGAAAAGCCAAGAGCATAAAGGAGAGGTGTACATGGACATTCAGGTGACAAACAAGGTCATCGGCACCACGGAATCCTTGTTTGACGACTTTGATGAACGGCCGGTGGATTGCGATTTTGTACTGCCCGATTATCTCCCCGATATCGCGGCGGTCCTCAAATGCACCATGAAACCGGTGGTGCAGTCAAAGCAGTTCAGTGGGGACCGGCTGATCGCGGACGGCGTGACGAATATTCGGGTCCTGTATCTGGACGAGGCCCGCAAATGCGCGCGCAGCTGTGAATTCACCCAGCCCTTCACCAGTACGTTTGGCGTCAAAAATGCCGGAGTCGGGGCCTGCGTCCGCCTCGACGCCAAGCCCAACTACGTCAACTGCCGAGCCACCAGCCCGAGACGGCTGGATATCCACGGGGCGTTCAGCGTCAAGCTGAAGGTCACGGCCGAAGGCGGCAGCGAGGTGGTCTCCTCCGCGAAGGGGGACGGGGTCTACACCCGCACAAAGCCCCTGTATTTTACGGTGCCGGCCTCCTCGGCGGAAAAACCCTTCACCATCAGCGAGGTGCTTGAACTCGGCCCCGGCAAACTGCCGGCCGAGACCCTCATCCGCAGCGAGGCTGTGGCCAATGTCCAGGACTGCAAGACCATGCCGGGCAAAGTCATCCTCAAAGGTGAGGTCCTGCTGTGTACCTTGTATGCAAACGACACCGTCGCCGGGACAATGGACCGGGTGGAGCACGAGATTCCGTTCAGCCAGATCATCGATGTGGACGGTCTGGACGAGGAATGGTTCTGCGACTGCCGGGCGGACGTGACGGTCTGCGATGTGCACATCACCCAGAATCCGAACGGGGAAAACGTCCTCCTGTCGGTTTCCATCAAGGTGCAGGCGCAGGTGCAGTGTTACCGAACGGGCGCCTCCGAAATCATCACCGACGCGTATCTGACGGCTTGCCCTCTCAAACTGGACACCCGTCGGGTTGATACCAGGCAGCTGCTCGGCATCCGGAAAGATATCTGTCCGGTCAAGGAGACGCTCGAACTCCCGCCGGAAGGAGTGGCCGGCATCGTCGATATGTGGTGCGAGGCCGCGCCGGTGGCGACGCGCTGTGAGGAAAACGGCTCCTTCATCGACGGACGCCTGCTCGTCTCCATGCTGGCGAAGGATGCGGGCGGCGTGATCTCCTATTATGAACGTCCGGTTGATTTTGTTCTGGATTTCTCCGACAAATGCAGCAGCATGACCGCCGAGATGGAGGTTCTGGGAGTGGAATTCAGCTTCAACTCTCAGCAGATCGATATCCGGGTGCAGATCGGGGTCAGCCGTCACTGCATGGCGGAGGACAGCTGTGTGGCCGTCATCGGAATGACGGCAGACGAAAACGCGCCTTTCGCGAAAAGCGAGGCGGATCAGCGGTGCGCGCTGAAGATTTATTTTGCGAACGGCGGCGAATCTCTGTGGGAGATCGCGAAGAGCTGTCACACCTCCATGGAGGCAGTCATGGAGGAAAACGGACTGGCGGCGGATGTGTTGTCCGATGACACCATGCTGCTCGTACCGTTATGCTGAAGTAGGAGGGCGACGAGATGGAAGGACAAAACATTTACGATGTCATTGCCCGCCGGACGGGCGGCGACATCTACATCGGCGTGGTGGGGCCGGTCCGCACAGGCAAATCCACCTTTATCAAGCGGTTCATGGATAC
>CABQAA010000040.1 GCA_902461995.1 uncultured Oscillospiraceae bacterium
GAGGAAAGAGAGAAAAACGGCGGGCGATCATCCGGGTGAACTTTACGACATGCCAAAGCGGCCGACAGATTCGTCGGCCGCTTGTTTTTGCACGGATGGACCGGGTTCAGGGATCTTCGTGCCGGTATTTTTCACGGGTGGCGATTCCACCCCGGATATGGCGCTGGGCTTTGTTCACCTCCAGCACATGGCGGACACGGCCGTAAAGCTGCGGATTGACATTTTGCAGACGGTCGGATACGTCCTTATGTACGGTCGATTTGGATATATGAAACTTCTTGGCGGCGGCACGGACCGTCGCGTTGTTTTCAATAATGTATTCGCCAAGTTCAATGGCCCTTTCTTCAACGGCTCCTTTCACACGTATCACCCCTTGCTGTTACTTGCTACCATTCTATGCGCCGCTTCCTGCGAGTATGCGCTGTTTTCAGGGGCCAAATAAGGGTCCACCATACCACGAAAAACAGGATAAACTGCCAGAATTTGTCAAGGGACTTGCCTTTCTCATGGCAGGGGTGTATAATGAAACTATACGCAAATAAAAATCGGGCATTATGCCCTTTTGGCAGCCGTTAATGGCGGAATGAGGCGGCTGCCGCTGTTTTTAAGGGGTTTCCGCGCATCAACTTGGAGGTGTCAACGTGGCCAGTGACCTACATTGCCATACGAAAATATCCGATGGGTCTATGGGGATCGAAGAATTGATCGCCATTGCCAAACGAAGGGGCCTCTCGGCGATTTCGGTGACCGACCACGACACGACAGCGGCGGCTACCCGGGCGGTAATCATCGGCCGCCGGCAGGAATTGCAGGTGATCCATGGCGTGGAGTTTTCCACCATCGATAAATCCCGCGGAAAAAAAGCGCATCTTCTCTGCTATCAATGTGATACCCCCGACCGGCTGGAGGGCCTCTGCCGCCGCACGGGGGAAAGCCGCCGGCAGGCGGCCATGGCCATGGTGCGTAAGGTGATGCGGTATTATCCCATCACCCCCGAGCTCATTGTGAAATGCGCCACCGGCAGTACAAATATCTACAAGCAGCATATCATGCACGCTCTGATGGATGCGGGTTATGCGGATGCTATTTACGGTGAGCTGTATCAAAAGCTGTTTGCGCCGGGCACGGGGTCCGCTCTGGTGGAGCCGGAGTATCCGGACGTCAAAGAGGTTCTCGAGCTCATCCACAGCGCGGGCGGGATAGCGGTGCTGGCTCATCCCGTGCCTTATCAAAACGAGGATCTGCTGGAAGAACTCACCGCGCTGGGGCTGGACGGGGTTGAAGTGTGGCACCCCGATCAGACCGAGACCGATTCAGCAAGGCTGGCGGCGTTTGCTGCGGATCACGGCCTGCTGATGACAGGCGGATCCGACTTCCACGGCATGTATACAGCGTCGGCCAGACCGCTCGGCAGCACCCCGGTTCCGGACGAATGTGTCACGGCGCTGCTGGCATATAAAGACAAGAAAAAACGGAAAAACGCCTGATCAGCAGCACGGCCTCGGCAAGCAGGTCTTGCTGAAGGACGATAAAGGATGGTTCAACATGGCTTTTACGTATACACCCCGGGGCGTCTGCTCACGGTCGATTACATTTGATTTGGACAACGGCTTGGTCAAGAACGTCCGGTTCGAGGGCGGCTGCAGCGGCAATACCCAGGGCGTATCCCGGCTGGTGGAAGGCATGCCGGCCGAAGAGGCGATCCGGCGGCTGTCCGGCATTCGCTGCGGTTTTAAATCCACGTCTTGCCCGGATCAGCTCGCGGATGCGCTGAAAAAAGCGCTGGAGCAGTCCGGGGAATCCCCCGAAGGCACGGCGAATTCTTAACAAAGGATGGAACCCTTATGGCCATGCAGGAAGACAGCGATATGAAAATCGTCCCCGAAGGGGCGGTGGAAATTCCCGAGCCGGCCGGAGACAGCGTGGAAGCAATGGCGCGTCTCCTGGACCGTGAGAAAAAGAACGGCAATCTCAGCAAGGCGCGCCGTCTGGGGGCCCGGATGGCGGAGGAGGTTGCCTCGATCGAAGGCTATACCAGCGCGGCAAACGGCGCGGCTGAAAACCCGTCCCTGCTGACTCAGCGGCGGATTCTGATGGCGTTCGCCGTCGAAGTCGGGCTGGATGCGTTTCTGCCTAATAATTTGGTCGCCCAGTCTGCACAGAATGTGTTTTACGATACGCTGCGGATTCTGGCCCCGGATTTTTACGACGACCTTCAGGAATCGGGGGCCTTTTCCTTCTATTACCTCTGCGTGCGGGACGGCCGCCAGGTCGAACGCCGTGTGGGGGAGAATTTTGCTTCCCTGTGCGGCCGGCCGGGCAGCGAATCCTATGCGCGGATGGGCGAAGAGCTGTACATCCGCTTCATCGCGCAGGTCCAGCGCCTGACCTGCGGCGAACAGTTTACCTTCGTCAAGGACGGCGATACCCCCTGAACCAATAAACGATGCCCCCGGAAGCCTGCCTTCCGGGGGCATTTTCATTCGTCCATGCTGCGATTTTCGAGGAACGCCGCGCAGGCCAGCCGCAAGCCGTCGCAAAAGCCCTCGCGGTAGTTGGAGAGGGCCGCGCTCTCGACCAGGAGGTTTTTCCCGTCCACCAGGCGGAGCAGGCGTTTGCGGTCGTCCCGGTTCAGGGTCTGCCTCAATTCGTCCCACAGGCTTGACGCCTCCGGCGTGTCCCTCGGCAGAGTATAATGCGCGTCCACGATTTCGGATAAAATAGAATCCATTTTCATCCCTCCGCTTATAGCTTACAGCAATAATAGCACAATTGGAGCAAGATGTAAAGCTATAAGCTATAATTTACAAAAAGGAACGAACCCTCTATGATAGAATATAGGAGGGCTGTTTCATGAGGGACGATTACAGAACTATTATAAAAGAAGCGAGAATATCTCAAGGACTGAGTCAAAATAAACTGGCTAAACTAGTCGGCATATCACAGCCCTTTATGCGAGAAATTGAAAACGGACGAAAGAATCCGTCCATCGATGTCCTGTTCCGCATTTGTGACGTGCTGGGAATCGAGATCACCTTTACGGTCAAGTCCGCATCCTCCGAATAAGCGCCGCCCGCCCTCCAGGGGGCGGGCTTTTTTGGCCCTTTTCCAAGCAAAACGCCTCCGCGCGCATGATGACGGCAGCAGAAACCATACTAATGGCGTCATGGATTATGTTTCGGGCCAAAACGGCTGGAAAACGGACAGGATGCGACAAAATGGAAAAAGGACGGTACGGCCTGCCGACCGTGATCGCTATGATTGTGGGGATCGTGATCGGGTCGGGTATTTTCTTTAAAAGCGACAATATCCTTCTCGCCACGGGCGGCAGCGTGCCGCTGGGGGTGGCGGTGTTTCTGCTCGGCGCCGTCGGCATCGTGTTCGGCGGGCTCTGCCTGGGCGAACTGGCCTCCCGGACCGACCGCAGCGGCGGCATCATCGCCTACGCAGAGGATCTCGCGGGGCCCCCGGCCGCCGCGGTGTTCGGCTGGTTCCAGTCCTTCGTCTATCTGCCCGCCATCATTACGGTGGTATCCTTCGCGGTTGGTGTTTACGCCTGTCAGCTCTTTGGATGGGGACGGAACTTAGGACCCGAATCGCTTTTTCTGCTCAAAATGGGAATCGGCATGATTTTCACGCTGCTCTGCTATTTGGTCAACAGCCTGTCGGCCCGGCTGGGCGGCTGGTTTCAAAATGCCTCCGCCCTGGCCAAGCTGGTGCCGCTGCTGGTCGTCGGGGTGTGCGGCCTGCTCTTCGGCCGTCCGGATCTGGCCGCGGAAGAAACCGCTCCCGCCCCGTCCGACGGCGCAGGATGGATCAGCGCCATCGCCCCCATCGCTTTTGCCTTTGACGGCTGGACGGTAGCGGCCTCGATTTCGAGCGAGGTCAAACGGGCAAAGCGGAACGTGCCTCTGGCCCTAGTCCTCTCGCCGGTCTGCATCCTGCTGCTGTATATCCTGTATTTCGTAGGAATTTCCCGCTATCTCGGGCCCGAGGTGGTGATGGAGCGGGGGGATGCCCACGTGGAGCTGGCGGCCGTCCATTTGCTGGGCGGCGGCGGGTCCAAAGCGTTGCTCACGTTTGTTCTGATCTCGGTGATGGGCACGGTCAACGGTCTGGTGCTCGGCAGCATCCGCCTGCCCCACGCCCTGGCCCTGCGGGGCCTTCTCCCCGGATCGAGAATTCTCGCCCGGGAGCATCCCCGCTTCCACATGCCGCTCGCGTCGGCGGGACTGGCCTATCTCGTCTCCCTGGTGTGGGCCGTTCTCCATATGGCGGCGGTAAACTGGCACCTGCTGCCGAACTCCGATGTGTCCGAGGTCGCGGTCGGGCTGAGCTACGGGCTGTATATCGCGCTCTATTGGCAGGTCTTCCGCCTCTACCGCCGGGGCGACGTCAAAGGACCGCTGCGGGGGATGGTTTTTCCCCTGCTCGCCGCGGCCGGCGGGATATTGATCCTGTCCGGGACCATGCACCACAAGCTCTTCTGGCCCTATGCGGGGCTGTGCGTTCTGCTCCTGCTCGCCGCCGCGCTCTATGCCCGCCGCGCCGCGCGATCCGGGCCTGCATAAAGCTGGACAGACCCCGCGCACTATGGTAAAATAAGGAAAAACGGGTTATGCCCGTGAGGAGGTGCCGCATGGATCGCTTTGCCTGGAAAGACTTGATCGCCCTGCGCATGGAGCGGCTTTGCCTGCCGGCGGAGAACCGGCCGGGTGGGACGAAACGGCTGGAGGACTACGACACCCTGTTCCGCGACCTGTCACCGGTTCCCACCATCGCCTGGTGTGCTCCGGGCACGCCGCCCAGCCTGACGTCTCACGCGGGATTCGACGATGAAGCCTATAATGCCCGGCGCCGCGCGTCCCGTGCCATTCTCAAAGGCCGCTTCGGCAGCCGGATTGCCTATGTCGCGGCAGAGGATCTCGAGCTGTACGCCTGTCTTTACCGCAAGCCGCTGCCCCGCCTGACCTTGGCGCAGGAACGCATGCTCTCTCTGCTTGGGCGGGAAGGGCCGATGAATATCGGTCTGATCAAGGAGATCACCGGGCTGCCGGTCAAGGAGATCACCCCGATTCTCCATCGGCTGCAGGAGGCGTTTCTCGTATATGAGGATCAGGTGGACAGCGAAGGGGATCGCGGATTTTATGTCTTTGAATCGGAATTTCCCGATGTCGACTCCTCTCGCTATGGCCGGATAGAAGCCCTGGAGCGGGTCCTGCCCCGCCTGGCGCGGCGGATGGTTTTCCTGCGGGAGGACGCCGCGGCGGAGGTCTACGGACTCCCCCTCAAAGATATCCGCACCGCTTTGGCGAGACTCGGAGAACAGGGCGTTCTGCGCGCGGTCGACTGCGGCGGACAAATCGGGTGGATGCCGGCGGAAGATGCGGACGGCTGGGAGCCGCAGCGGTTCGAACCCGTCCGGGGTGTGCTGGCGGTCCAGCGGAACAGCGTGCTGATGCGGGCGGAGGACAAGATGGTCAAAGCCTCCTTCGCGGGGCCAGGTGAAGTGTTGTGCGGGCTGCTGATCGACGGTGAGATTCAGGGCGTCGTGCGGGGACGGTTCAAGTTCGGTCCCCATCTCCTCGAGGATGTGCGCCTCAGCCTTCCTGCTGGGGAACGCATCGACAGGCGGGAAGAAATCCTCACGGCGGTTTACCGGATGTTCGACCGGGAGAAAAGCCCTCTGCAGAACTATGACGGCATTCCTCTGCAAAGACTTTCATAATGAACGGTCTTCACGCGAAACAAAGGGCTAGACCAGGAGAAACCGACAATCGCAAAAACGCCGGCTTTTCCAAAAATAAAAGGGTATAGGCGGCCCCGCCAGTCGGGTCCGTCCTTAAACCCACAGGAGGGAAATCCGCTATGGAGCTTGCCGGTCTGTGCATTCGGACGAATGACGTGCGGCGCCTGGCCGCTTTTTACAAAATGATTCTGGAAACCACATCCGACTGTGACGATGAAATTCACCAGGAAATTTGCACGAATGGGGCAGCGCTGGCCATATTAAAAGACAGCGGATCCGCCCCTTCCGGACGCGGCGCGGTATCGATGGTGTTTACGGTAGACGATGTGGATCGGCAATTTGAGCGGCTGAAAACGCTGGGTGTGGATATCCTGAATCCTCCCACCGTCCGGCCATGGGGAGCCAAAAACATGGAGATTGCCGATCCAGATGGCAATCCGGTCGTTTTTCGCAGTTTCCCCCATACGGAACCGCAGCGCTGACAAAAACGGTCCGCGCCTTACATGGGTATTGTGAAAAAATCGGCGGCAGGTGTTTTACCTGCCGCCGATTTTCATATATGGCGTCATGTTTTCGTTGTTTGATATGTTCCGCTCTTTCGTGCGGAACGCTTTGTCCACGCCCGGGAGTCAAAAGCCCGGAATCGTTTCCTCCACAATCTGGCCGCTGCCCGGAGTATACGGCAGGAACAAAGTCTTGACCGCGCCATCTGCAACCAAAACATCCTGAACATGCAGTTCATTGAGCAGATACTGATTGGCCGGTTCCTCGGCGGTCCAGCCTTCGAACCATGCGGTTTTGGCTGGCCACAGCACCACTGCCGGGTCCACCTTGCCGTAAAATTCCGCCGTGGCTGAATGGCGATACCCGTGGTGAGCCATCTGCATGATATCGCTCTTCAGGCCTTCCCCGTACATGCCGCACAGCACCCCGCTCGCGATATCCTCCATGTCGGCGGTCCAAAGGACCGTCTGTCCGCCGACCGTCATCCGCATAACCAGGCTGCTTTCGTTGATGAAGTTCTCTCCAAGAGTATCGGGGGTTTCCGGATAGGTATCCTCTTCGGTGTAGAGAACCTCAAACGCCGCGTTGCGGATATAGAACTGCTGTCCCGTGTGGGGAACGTACACCGGAACCTTCTTTCCAAACCGGGCCAAGTCCTCCAGGACCGGACCGGTGGACAGATAGGCGGAACCGGTATATCCGCCGGGATTCATGATCAGCAGCTCCAGCCGGACATCCTCCGCATACTTCTCGGCGAACTGACGGAATACGTTGGTATGATCCGGATGGTCGTGGGTCAGGATCCAGGCGGCGATCACGATCTTGCCGTCGGCCCGCCGATTATGAGCTTTTAAGAGATTGTAAAGCCGGACAACATCGCGGCCCTCTGTCTCGCTTTCGCCCCCGAACCCGCCATCGATGAGGATAAAACTGCCGTCCTCCAGGGTAATCACGTATCCCATCCCGAAGCTGTCGCCCTTATAGCTCATGATGGTCTGTGCAACGCAGGACTCCGTGATCTTCGAGTAGGCGGGGGGCTGCAGGGCATACGCCCAAGTGCTGAGGCTGTCGGTTATGGTGCGGATCTCGGACGAATACGCTGTGTAATAAGTGTGGATATAACCGCCGTTCTTTCGGTAGGTGGCAAAACGGTTCTCCCCCGTCTGTCGCTGCTGATACAAAACGGCGCCGTCCGCCTCCAATTCCCGGCAATGCGTTTCGAAATCGTCCGCCGTTTTGCCGCTCACGTAGGTCATTGTTTCGTCGTAAGCCCCATTGTAAGTATCTGCATCGGGCAGGCAGTTCTCTTCCAACCAGAGATCCCGCGGCAGGCGGATACTGGCGCCGTCGTAATATTGTTCCACGATGCGTTTAAATAGTGCCGCCACCCTGTCCTTTTCCTCCGTCGCTCCGCCCATGATAAGCACCTTATTCCCTTTGGTTGCCAGGCCATAGCCCCGCCGGCCGGCTGGTTTCAGGGTAGACTCCGCACGGTTGGTCGCCCCAACCAGGATTTCCACTCCGCCGCTGTCCGGCACCACCTCATCGTCTTTGACGTTTTTCATATCGGGCAGAGGCAGCCCGGTCACATTTTTTAGGATTTCATTGATGCCGTAAGCGGCCGACATCGAGGCGGCATCGTCCCGGTCATAGATGATTTTCGCCTGCATGACTCCGTCCACGATCAGGTCCACCGTATCGGAATCTCCAGAGGTATTATCGCCGGAGGCCGCATCCGATGTCTCTTTTCCCGACCCGCGGCATCCCGAAAGCAACACGCCGCACATGAGTACCCCCACAAGAACCCATTTCCACACGCTCATGCTTTTCTCCCCCTCCTTATATAGCTAATAATATTATACCGGCGATATGGACCCTTGTCTTTTCCCGGATATGCGGTTCGGCGGCAGAACATGCTATTAAATGATCCAGAAAACCAACAAAAAACCGGCCATCCAAGGATAACCGGTTTTACTTCAAGTATAAATATCAATGCGCAATCCCTTCTGTATCATAGCATGCGGGTTTCATTGATAATCAATTCGAAATCCAGTCCGAGATGGGCGGCCGCGGAGCGGCAGAGCGTCATACGGTTCAGGAAGATTTCAAAATAATCCATCACGGCACAGATGGTGGTGTCAATCTGAATGCAGAGGGTGATGAGCTTCTGCTCCCGGCTTACTGCCAGTGACGCGTCCACAACGGCGTAATTCACCCGGTCGTGAATGTCGTAATGCGCACTGTCGAGAGAGGTGCGGACACGGCTGCGGCGGACATCGCTTTTGTCCGCGAGGATGAGAGCGGCTGTGATGGGGGTGACGGCCGCGGCCGTGTGCTCGTCGTGGTTGCCGATAGCGGTGATGATGGCGGTCACTTCCGCAATGTCCATATCCAGTTTTCGCAGGATATCGAACGCGAGCAGCGCCCCCGACATAGCGTGGTTGCTGCGGTTGATCGCGTTGCCGATGTCGTGCATGAACCCCGCGATCCGGGCCAGTTCACATTCGCGCGGCGGATAGGACAGCGTTTCGAGGATATCCCCCGCAATTTTGGATGTCAGGCCCGCATGAGCGTAGCCGTGATCCGTAAAGCCGAGAACCTCCAGCGCGTGGTTGCCCGCTTCGATCAGGGCGCGTACATCGGGATTGTGGCGGATTTCGTCATAGGTAATCATGCTGTTCGGGACCTTTCTGTACCAAAATCAGGCGTTGCGCTCCTTTAAAGCGCGATCGGCTTCCCGCCTCATATCCTTTCGGGCCGCATCTTCCCGCTTGTCATAGAGCTTTTTGCCCCGGCAGAGGCCGAGCTGCACCTTGACCAGGGACCCTTTGAAATAGATGGACAACGGGATCAGGGTGTAGCCCTGCTGCTTCATCAGGCCGAACAAGCGCATGATCTCCCGCTTATGGAGCAGCAGACGGCGGGAACGCAGCGGTTCGCGGTTGAACAGGTTGCCCTTCTCATAGGGACTGATATGCATCCCGTTGACATGGACTTCGCCGTCCTTGATGTCGCACCAGGCGTCCTTCAGATTGACGCCGCCCTGACGCAGGGACTTGACCTCGGTACCGCACAGCTCGATGCCCGCTTCAAGGGATTCTTCCACGAAATAGTCGTGAAAGGCCTTTTTATTGGTGGCGATGGTTTTCGTTTCAGCGCGCCCGGCCATCTTCAGTCCCCCTTTCGGTTCAAAATCCGGCCGGACAGGATTCACCGTTTACGGTGTCCCTTTTGGGGCCGGTTATACGGGTCTTACAGGTAATTCCAGGGAAACATGCACCATTCCGTCCCTGTTCGGTATCCGGAGGGTTCTGAGAAATCCAGTGCATGATAAAAGGTGACACGGTAGAACACGGCGGAATAGATGGTGGTGCCGCCGTCGGTCCGGATCGATTTCGCCGGAAGCAGCCCGAGCATCAGACCCGCGAACAGGTCCGACAGCAGCACCTTCGCCGCCCGGGTCCGTCTGGAGGCGGCCACCGTCACGCCAAGGGCCAGCAGCGCGGGCAGCAGGGCAAAGAACAGCCTGGCCAGCAGTGTGGCGGCGTTCAGCCAGACGGTATGGTGCGACACCAGAATGGGATCCCGGGAGGTGGTCACGCACAGCGAGATCATGCCCAGCACCGCCGCAGCCGCCGGTACCAGAAACCTCACCCGGCGGTCCCATACCTTCACCGCCGTGAGAATACAGATCAGTGTCTAGGCAGCGACAGCCAGCAGATAGGGTGCCCACTCGTACAGAAATCCCAGAAACACGTCCACAAAATATCCCTCCCGCCGCACGTAAAGAGCTTACAGCTCGTTGCGACCTTCCAGGGAACGGCGCAGCGTCACCTCGTCCGCATATTCCAGATCGCCGCCGACCGGAATCCCATAGGCCAGCCGCGTGACCTTGACTTCAAAGGGTTTGAGCAGCTTGCCGAGATACATGGCGGTCGCCTCCCCTTCAACGGTGGGATTGGTCGCCATGATGACCTCGGTGATGGGCTGTTCCGCTATGCGGGTGAGCAGCTGCTTGATCCGCAGGCGGTCGGGACCGATACCATCCATGGGCGAAATGGCCCCGTGCAGCACATGATACAGGCCGTTGTACTCCCGCGTCCGTTCGAGCGCCATGACATCCCGGGGATCCTCCACCACGCAGACGGTGGTTTCGTCCCGCCCGGCCGCGCGGCAGACCGGACAGAGTTCCTGATCGGTCAGGTCACAGCAGACCGCGCACTCATGCAGTTTTTCCCGCGCCTCGGTGATCGCGGTGACAAAATCCCGCGCCGCCTCGTCCGGCAGACCCAGAATGTGGAAGGCCAGCCGCTGCGCGGATTTATGCCCAATGCCCGGCAGCCGTTCCAGCTGCTCCACCAGCCGCGCCAGAGGCGGCACAGAATACGACATGGAGTATACCTGCCTTTTTAAACAAATAGTTTAGAACATGCCCGGCAGATTCATGCCGCCGGTCACTTTGGACATTTCGGCCTCGGAGGTTTCGGCCGCCTGACGAATCGCCTCATTGACCGCGGCCATCACCAAATCTGCGAGCATCTCCGTATCCTCGGGATCCACCACCTCCGGCTGGATCTCCAGGCTCTTCAGCAGATGCTTGCCGTCCACAACGGCCGTGACGGCCCCGCCGCCGGAACGGGCGGTGTATTCCCGGACATCCAGCTCTTCCTGCAGCTTGGCCATATCCTCCTGCATTTTCTGGGCCTGCCGGATCATGCTCTGCATGTTTCCGGGACCGCGGTTCATGCCTTCGGGCAGTCTGGCTTTCATATCGAACGACTCCTTTATTCAAATATTCTTTTTACTCATCCTTCAACTGAATATCGACACCCAGCGCCTGGCTGGAGCGGAGAAAGCCGGTCAGTGGATCGGACTCGTCGGCGGGAACAGCCGCCTTCGGTTCCTCGGGTTTGCGGATGCCCACCCGGTATTTCCGGCCTGTCACCGCACGGATGGCCCCCGCGAGCACGGCCTTGTTGCCGTCGGAAGCGACGAGGGTGCGGAGCATCTCGTTATCGGTCAGGATAATCACCGCGTCGGCCCGCAGCAGGGCGGAGGAACCGGAAAGGACGCCGTACAGCGGCGGGCAGGTGGAGGCGAGCTGTTCCAGCACGTCCGGCCACTGCGTAAACGGCTGCTCCGGTATCGGTGCCGCCGTCTCGTCCTGCATATCCGGCGGCCGGACCGCCGGGGGCGATGGAGGGGGTGC